>CAJAFH010000215.1 GCA_903939005.1 uncultured Actinomycetes bacterium
CGCTTGCTGCAGTTTCAAAACCTGAAGCAGATTACGTATTAATGGTTAAACCACAATTTGAAGTTGGTCGCGAACGTCTTGGTGCCGGTGGGGTAGTGCGTGATCCAGCGCTACGTAAAGCAGCTGTAATTGAAGTTGCCGAATCTGCATACGATGTCGGGCTCGGAACCCTTGGGGTAACCGCAAGTCCATTGCCAGGACCGGCCGGCAATGTGGAATATTTCTTATGGTTACGTCGTGGTGCACCTGCCATTGATGAAGCAGCACTTGATCGCGCTATCGAGATTGGGCCGCAATAATGAGTCAAAAGCGCACCGCAGTTTTAGTTGTTAATCCTTCACGAGCCGAAGCGGTTGAGGCAGCAAGCGTTCTTGCGGTATTGCTTCTAAAAGCAGATTTCGATTTATTCACTATCTCAGACGTCGCAATTAGTGGTGTCACAAATAGCGCAGCAGAAAATTTACCGGCTGTCGAAATCGCAGTCGTCCTCGGTGGCGATGGCACCATTTTGCGTGGAGCCGAGTTAACTCGCGAACGTAATATTCCTTTGTTAGGTATAAATATTGGCCACGTAGGATTTATGGCCGAAGTAATTCGTCCTGAAATCAAGGCCGTTGCTAAGTCAGTAATTGATAAGAGCTACGGCCTAGATTCTCGAATGGTCCTTGCCTACGAAGTTATTCGAAATGGCGAAGTAATTGATACGGGCTGGGCGTTAAATGAGGTAACGGTTGAACGTCAGCACACCACGATGGTTGAGTTGTTTGTGCAGATCGATGGTCGGCCACTTTCGCGCTGGGGCTGCGATGGCTTAATCGCCTCTACGCCAACTGGATCAACGGCATATGCGTTCAGCGCGGGCGGGCCTGTTCTATGGCCAGAGGTTGAAGCACTTGTTTTGCTGCCCATTTCAGCACATGCGTTGTTTGCTAGACCGATGGTTATTTCGCCGAAGTCGGAAATCGTGGTGGAAATTCAATCCGATGAAGCGCTGCTTTCAGCTGATGCGCTGCGTAAATTCCCACTGGCTAAGGGTGATCAAGTGCGGATTACCCGTGATGCCAGCAAGATTCTGCTTTCACATATCGTTGCTACTACATTTACAGATCGCATTGTGGCCAAGTTCAAGTTACCGGTTGAAGGATGGCGCGGTGAGTGAACGCTCTTTCCTAAGCGAGATCACGATTAAAAATCTCGGTGTTATTGAATCTGCCACACTTGAATTTGAACCCGGCTTAACTGTATTAACTGGCGAAACAGGTGCCGGTAAAACTATGGTGCTAACTGCACTTAATTTAATTTTAGGTGGCAAGAGCGATGCGGCCCTGGTCCGCACCGGTCAAGAGCGCTTAGTTGCTAGTGGCCGCTTCGCTGTTACTCAAGAGATTGCAGATAGTGCAAGTGATAAAGGTGCCGAGCTCGACGGTGATGAATTAATTCTTACTCGCAATGTAAACAGTGATGGCAAAAGTAAAGCAATTGCTGGCGGAATTTCGATTCCAGCGGGCACGCTCGCTGAACTAGCAGTTGAGTTGATTGAGATTCACGGACAAGCGGCAAATTTACAAATCACTAAGAGTTCAAAACAGCGCGAGTTACTTGACCGGTATGCCGGCTCGGGGCTGCGGCAGGTCTTGGCGTCATACCAAATTGAATTAGCTAATTACCAAACTCTTAAAGGTCGGATTTTAACACTTAAGAGTGCTGCAAGTAAGCGCGATGCTGAAATTGCTGAATTAACAGAGTTCACGAACGCATTTACCAAGCTCAAGCCAAAGAGCAGCGAGTTAGCTCAGATTGATGTCGAAATTTCTAAACTTAGTTCGGTCGAAGAATTCCGAGTTGCCATCGCCACAGCTATAGGCGCGGTGGAAGATGAAGAGAATGGCACGCTGACTTCGTTGGGATTAGCGCGTAAAGCACTGGATTCAGTTCGCGCGAAAGACCCTGAGATCGAGAGCGTTTTTAGCAATCTATCGGATGCCTTCTTTTTACTAGGCGATGCGAACTCAACTCTCAATTCGTATTTATCATCGCTGGAGGCAGACCCGGATCGCTTAAGCGCCTTGCAAGAACGTAAAGCGGCGCTTAATTCCTGGCTCAAGAAATATGCAACTGCGGGCGATGATCTAGACGCGCTAATTTTAAGGGGCGAGAGTTCCAAGAGCGCTATGGCAGATCTAACTGGTGGCGATGAACTTATTGCCGAATTAGAAAAAGAATTGATCACTGTAAAGAAATCACTACTGGCAAAAGCGAGAGAACTCTCTTCAGTGCGAACTAAGTCAGCTCTAATGTTGGCAACTGCAGTTAGCGAAGAGATTCACGCGCTTTCAATGCCGCATACAAATTTGATTGTTCAGGTTAACCATCCTGACTATGCAGGCGCTCTAAAGGAATCAGATTTCACGGCAACTGGTTGCGATGAAGTAACGCTTTTGCTGCAAGCTCATAAAGACGGCCCGCTGGTGCCAATTGCTAAAGGCGCATCTGGTGGCGAAATGTCTCGCGTTATGTTGGGGCTAGAAGTTGTACTGGCAAAGGTGCAGCCAGTTGGTACATATATTTTCGATGAAGTAGATGCTGGCGTAGGTGGCAAAGCTGCGATCGAAGTTGGCCGCCGATTAGCACTGCTTGCAAAGGATGCCCAGGTCATTGTGGTTACACATTTGCCGCAAGTCGCAGCATGGGCAGATTCGCATTTCGTGGTCAAGAAAAGTAGTGACGGAAGCATTGTGGCAAGCGGTGTCAACAAACTCGCCGAAGCCGAACGGATTAATGAGATTGCAAGAATGCTGGCTGGCCTGGAAGATTCAGTTAGCGCACAAGAACACGCCGCTGAACTCTTAGCCATGCGCGCAAACGGTTAGGCCGATAGCAATTTACTGATAGGTTTGTATCCCATGAGCGATCATGTGACTAAACACTTATTTGTAACTGGCGGAGTCGCCTCTTCACTTGGCAAAGGACTCACCGCTTCATCACTCGGTCGACTACTAGTCTCTCGTGGCCTGCGCGTCACAATGCAAAAACTGGACCCATATCTAAACGTTGACCCAGGAACCATGAACCCATTTCAACATGGCGAGGTATTTGTTACCGATGATGGCGCCGAAACGGATCTAGATATCGGCCATTATGAGCGTTTTCTCGATACGAATCTGCATGGTTCAGCGAATGTAACTACTGGCCAAGTTTATTCGCGTGTAATTGCGCGCGAACGTCGTGGCGAATACTTGGGTGAGACCGTACAAGTGATTCCGCATATCACTAATGAAATTAAAGAACGTATCCGTGCCATGGCAGCTCCCGACATCGATGTAGTGATTACTGAAATCGGTGGCACAGTTGGCGACATTGAGTCACAGCCATTCCTAGAAGCTGCGCGACAGATTCGCCAAGAAGTTGGTCGCGATAATGTTTTCTATTTACATGTTTCGTTAGTTCCATACATTGGCCCATCTGGTGAATTGAAAACTAAACCAACCCAACACAGCGTTGCAGCCCTTCGTTCCATTGGTATTGCACCCGATGCAATCGTGCTTCGCTCTGATCGCCCAATTCCAGATGGGGTTAAGCGCAAAATTTCACTGATGTGCGACGTTGATGCCGAAGCGGTAGTTGCTGCAGTTGATGCACCATCGATTTATGACATTCCAAAAGTTTTACATGCCGAAGGCCTTGATTCCTATGTAGTTTCACGTCTTGGTCTTAAGTGTCACGATGTTGAGTGGGGCGTGTGGGATGCGCTTCTTGAGAAAGTGCACAACCCTAAGCATCAAATTACCGTTGGTTTAGTTGGTAAGTATGTAGATCTACCGGACGCTTATCTTTCAGTCAGTGAAGCGTTGCGTGCGGGTGGTTTCGCAAACGATGCCAAAGTTAATCTGAAATGGATTGCTAGCGATGAATGCGAAAGCGATGCAGGGGCACGAGCAATGCTCAGTGATGTTGATGCGATCTGCGTTCCTGGCGGATTTGGAATTCGTGGCATTGAAGGAAAACTGGGAGCTCTTAAATTTGCGCGCGAAAACAAGATTCCAACTTTAGGTTTATGTCTAGGTTTGCAGTGCATGGTTATTGAGGCTGCGCGCAATCTTGGTGGAATTCCTGATGCAAATAGCGCAGAGTTCGATCCAGAATCTGGCACACATGTAATTGCAACGATGGAGAGTCAAAAGGAGATTGTTTCTGGCCAAGCCGATATGGGCGGAACAATGCGTCTTGGTTTGTATCAAGCCGAATTAATACCTGGCTCGATTGTCGCAACAGTTTACGGAGCAACTTCGATTTCAGAGCGTCACCGCCATCGTTATGAGGTCAATAATAAGTACCGAGATCAAATTTCGAGTGCTGGCCTTATTTTCTCTGGAATTTATGAGGAAGAAAACCTCGTGGAGTTTGTTGAATTGCCTAAAGAGGTACATCCTTATTACGTGGGAACACAGGCGCATCCAGAACTTCGCTCGCGTCCTACAAAAGCTCATCCGCTATTCACCGGCTTGGTGGCAGCGGCAATTGCTGGAAAGAAATAGTTTCCAATTAAGGATTAGCCATGCAGGTCGGTATACCAAAAGAGATTAAGGTCCACGAGTCGCGAGTAGCAATTACTCCCGATGGTGTTAGCGAGTTAGTTCGCGCGGGACACGATGTTTTCATTGAAACAGGTGCTGGTCTTGGCTCAGCGATTACTGATGCTGATTTCATTGCCCATGGCGCGAAGATATTGGCGTCTGCCGATGAAGTTTGGAACTCTGCAGAATTAATCTTGAAAGTTAAAGAGCCAATTGAAGTTGAATACTCACGAATCAAATCTCACCACACCCTGTTTACCTACTTGCACTTAGCAGCCTCAAAGCCTTGTACCGATGCACTTATCGCTAGTGGTTGCGCAGCAATTGCGTACGAAACCGTTGAAAAGGATGGCCAGTTGCCACTGCTTGCGCCAATGAGTGAAGTTGCCGGGCGAATGGCAACTCAAGTCGGTGCCTATTCATTGCAGAAACCAAATGGTGGCCGCGGTGTTTTATTGGCTGGCGTACCCGGCGTAGCACCAGGCAAAGTTGTTGTAATCGGCGGGGGAGTTGCCGGCCTCAATGCCGCCGTCATCGCCATGGGAATGGGCGCCGATGTAACTGTCCTTGATCGCTCGATCCCACGGATGCAAGAGATTGATTCACTTTATGGTGGACGTATCAAGACTCTGTTTTCTGCGCACGCTTCGATTGAACGTGAAGTATTGCAAGCCGATCTTGTTATTGGCGCAGTTCTAGTTCATGGAGCCAAAGCTCCAAAGTTAGTTAGCAACGAACTGGTTTCACGAATGAAACATGGTTCAGTTTTAGTTGATATCGCAATCGATCAAGGTGGTTGCTTTGAAGATTCAAAGCCAACTACTCACGCTGAGCCCACATACAAAGTACACAATTCAACTTTCTACTGTGTGGCAAATATGCCTGGCGCAGTTCCAGTTGCCTCAACATATGCACTAACAAATGCAACGATGCCCTACACCTTGGCTCTTGCTAATTTTGGTTGGGAAAATGCAGTCGCTAAAGATCTTTCGCTAGCCAAGGGTTTAAATATCAGTGGCGGAAAAGTTCGTTATCAAGCCGTAGC
>CAJAFH010000216.1 GCA_903939005.1 uncultured Actinomycetes bacterium
AATCGTACCTGTTCGCGATGTGCGCTTTTTGGTAATTACGCATAGGCTCAACCTCTATGTCCGAAGTAAAAGCAGGTTTTGCGCGCGATTGGGTCGAGTTTATTGACCCTAACGATGACGAAGAGATCTTTAAGTGTGATCTCACTTGGTTAACTTCACATTGGACCTGTATTTATGGCGATGGCTGTAAAGGTGTATTTGCAGATCGCCCAAATGATGGTTGTTGCACAGAAGGCGCAATGTATTCAGATGCCGAAGACGAAGCTCGCACCCAACGTGCTGCCGCTCTGTTAACTAGAGATATGTGGCAGTACTTCGATGTTGCACAACCTAAGACCCCTGGTGGTTTGTTGCAGATTTCTGAGACTGACGAAGATAATGAACGCAAAACTCGAGTTGTTGAAGAATCTTGCGTCTTTCTAAACCGTAAGGGTCACGAAGCTCCTGGCTTCACCGGATCTTTTGGTTGCGTACTTCATCATCTTGCATTAAAAGAAAATAAGCATTTTGTTGATACTAAGCCAGATGTTTGTTGGCAATTGCCGATGCGTCGTTCTTTTGAATCACGCGAAGTTGGCGAGCGAACATATTCAATTACCGTGCTGGGCGAATATGAGCGACTTGCTTGGGGCGATGGCGGCGAAGATTTCGATTGGTACTGCACCAGTAATTCTGATGCTCATGTTGGAACCCAACCGGTTTATCTCTCTAATCGCGCAGAGTTAATCGCGCTTATGGGGCAAGATGCCTATGACATTCTGGCCAAACTCTGTGATGCACGAGTTGAAGGAATTAGAGCGGCACAAGCACGTTCATTGCCGCTTTTCGTTATACAACATCCAGCAACTTTGCAGGCGCAGAAAGAAAAAAGTCAGTCCTAGCATCTAGGGTTTAGTTATGGCCAAGGTAGAAAAAGACCCCTTTAAGTGCGCCGAATGTGGCTGGACTTCGCAGAAATGGGTTGGCCGCTGCGGCGAATGTCAGGCTTGGGGCAGCGTTGAAGAGATTGCTGCACCTAAAAAACTATCGCTAGTTGCTGGTCGAGTGACGCACTCAGCAACTCCAATTGGAGATGTTGATTTATCTGCCGCAAGTGCCAAACCAACTGGGGTATCTGAGCTCGATCGCGTATTAGGTGGTGGCTTAGTTCCCGGAGCTGCGATTTTATTAGCGGGCGAACCAGGTGTCGGAAAATCAACACTTTTACTTTCAGTTGCAGCGCAAACTGCAAAAAATAATATTCCAGCGCTATACATAAGTGGTGAAGAATCAGCCTCCCAAGTTCGCTTACGCGCCGAACGTATCAACGCTATTGATCCAAAGCTGTGGCTAGCCTCCGAAACTGATTTGGGCGCTGTAATCACACATATCGATGAAGTGAAGCCGCAACTACTAATTATTGATTCAATTCAAACTATTGGGTCTAGCGCAGCCGATGGTGCTCCAGGTGGCGTAACGCAAGTGCGCGAAGTTGCTGGAGCGCTAATACGTATTTGTAAAGACCGCGATATTACTTTGCTCCTAGTTGGCCATGTAACAAAAGATGGTTCAATTGCCGGTCCGCGCATGCTCGAACATATTGTTGATGTGGTTCTGCAATTCGAAGGCGAACGTCATTCTCGGTTACGCTTAATTCGAGCCATCAAAAATAGATTTGGTGCTAGTGATGAAGTCGGATGTTTTGATTTAAGCGATACTGGCATTGAGAGTGTTCTTGATCCAACTGGTCTCTTTACTTCACGTCATGCCGAACCAGTTCCTGGTACTTGCGTAACAGTTACGCTCGAAGGTCGCCGGCCACTATTGGCTGAAATTCAAGCGCTGGTTTCGCAAGGTCGTGAAAATGATTTCGGTAATGCCCGTCGCGTTACAAGTGGTCTTGATTCAGCCCGAACTTCTATGACTTTGGCCGTTCTCGAACTTCGTGCAAATGTGCGAATCGGCGGTCGCGATGTTTACGCCGCAACTGTCGGTGGCATGAAAATGTCCGAGCCAGCAGCTGATTTAGCTCTTGCTCTAGCTGTGGCATCGGCTGCTAAAGCCCTTGCTTTACCAGCTGATTTAGTGGCAATTGGCGAAGTCGGCCTAGCTGGTGAAATTCGCAAAGTCAGTGGCGTATCGCGCCGCCTGGCCGAAGCACATCGCTTAGGTTTCAAACGCGCTCTGGTGCCAGTTGGTTCTGATGTGAAAATTGCCGGTATGGAAATTTACGAAGTTTCTCGGCTAGATCAAGCACTGCAGCGCGTAAAAATCGCAGAGTAGCTAAATGTCTTGGGCTAACTCAGCTGCACGCTGA
The DNA here is from genome assembly GCA_903939005.1 of uncultured Actinomycetes bacterium. Classification (GTDB taxonomy): domain Bacteria; phylum Actinomycetota; class Actinomycetes; order Nanopelagicales; family Nanopelagicaceae; genus Planktophila. The sequence goes on from CAJAFH010000216.1 coordinate 2,297, forward strand.
GCAATATCGCAATCAGAAATACTAATTCGCTCACTGAAAAATGAGCGTAACGCTTTTTCCAGGAACGAACCTTCTTGGCAGACTCCCCCAGCAATCACAATTCGTGGCGCATTATCTATTTGAGTATCGAGTTGATGCACCAAAGCAATTAAGAATTGACTCGCCTCAAAAATAATTCCTTGAGCATCAGCATTTCCTGCATCTGCTAACCGACCAACAGTTGCGGCTAATTTGGCAATTTCTGATCGTTCGCTGGAATATACAAACGCTTTGATTCCATCCCAATTAGTCGCACCGATTTCTTTTAAGATCAAATCACTTAGCGAATCCGGTTCAACTTCTTCGCCAGTATCAAGACCAGCTAATACCCAACGAATTGATTCGCGACCAATCCAAAAAGCTGCACCTTCATCGCCTAAAAGGTAACCCCAACCGCCGGCACGAATTGGGCCAGCTTCATCATCGATATACATCGCAATTGAACCAGTGCCGGCATAAAGCAGAATTCCTTCACCAACTTCAAAGTTTGCGTAATATGCCAACTCGATATCGTGAACAATTCTTACCTTTGCATTTGGAAAGTAGCTATGAAAAATCTGGCCGAGTGGATCTGTTGCACTATCTTCGGAAGCAGCGCCAGTGATACCGGCAAAGACGCCGCTTATTTCTGCACCGTTTACTGCC
>CAJAFH010000217.1 GCA_903939005.1 uncultured Actinomycetes bacterium
CACGCAGAGCCAGAATCTAAGACGAAATGCATTTCATTTAGTTGTCTAACTAAATCTTCACCCACGCAACCGTCTGCAACCAGGGCAATTGTTTGACCAACTGATTCTGAAACAAAACCCGCAAAGTTAATTCCAATATTGGCATCAGAGAGAGATTGCCTGATTAGTTTATTTAAATCATTGATCCGCAAACTTTCGCATCTCTCTTCCTTAATCCAGGCATCAAGGGCGACAGCGCTGGCAAGTAGAAGTGGCAGTGAAGATGACTCTGGAGTTCTGCGAATACCTAGATTAGGTAGTGGGTTCTTCCAAGCAGTTGAATTACGGATTGCCAGGATGCCAATTCCGGCTGGACCTTGCCAACTTGTGGCATCAAAGATCGCGCTATCCCATCGGCTCGGCAGGGTTAGATTTGGCGCAGCGGAGTAATCAAGTGCTACATAAGTCGGATTGATAGCTGCTATTACGGAATCAACATCTTGGGTGATTCCGGTTTCAATATTGGCGCCTTGCAGGGCTAGAACGCTCTTCTGATTGCTTTGAGTTAGATCACAAATTCGTCCGTTAGGTCCGACGTTTAATACTTGAGTGTTGCCACCAGAGTTTTCATGGGCGACACCGACTGCAAAGACGCTTCTGCGATCAACTGATGAATGGAGCAAAGTATCTTCATTTTTTAGCAGCCCAGAAATCGCCAAATGCTGCCCAAGTCTTGGTTCACCAAGAACTTCGATTTCACTGGGAACTAGGTTTAAGTTCGCGGCAATCGATTCGATAGCTTCATTTTGCAGAATTGCAGTTCGGGCTGAATGATCACCAATCTTCGCAGGATCCGCCCAGCCTTGGCCAAAAGCATCATTTAGAAGGGCTATTGCGGCAGGGTGGAGAGGCGATTGACTTGTGAAATTTCCTGTGACCCGAACCACGATTGAAGGTTACTCCTGACTGAAGCCGTCGTCTAAGCGGGGCACTATCCTTACGCTATGAATTTCAATACCACTCGTCGCGGCCTCGTATTTTTGGTGCCAGCCATGTTTGCCCTTACCGGCTGCGCTAAAGACGCTGATTCCGGATTTAGTGGTGATGCTTCAAGTATCAACGAAATCTCGCATTCGCTTTGGACTTACTCATGGTTAGCCGCGGCAGTAGTTGGTGTTTTCACCGCGATCTTGATCGTGTGGCCAGCAATTTTCCATCGCGCGCCTAAGAATGGTCCGGAATTTCCAAAGCAGACTCAGTACAACGTGCCGGTCGAAATTGCATACACCTTAATTCCATTCATCATCGTTGCAGCAATGTTTTATTACACCGCAGTTAAAGAGAATCAAATTGTTAAGCCACAAGAAAGCGTTCAACACGAAATAGTTGTAAACGGAATCCAATGGTCATGGCAATTCACTTATCTGGATGCTGGTAAAGATGTGACGCTAACCGGAACTCCAGCCAAGCCACCAGTAATGGTTGTGCCACAAGGTGAACGAGTTCGTTACACAATCGTCTCAAATGACGTTGTCCATGGTTTCTGGATTCCAGAATTTATGATTCAAATGCAGAACTTGCCTGGCGTAACTAATTATCTGGAATTCACGGCAAATAAGCTGGGCGATTTCCCGGGTCGATGCAACATTCTCTGCGGACGTAACCATGCTCAAATGCTCTTCACCGTGCGAGTTGTTACCCCTGCTGAATACCAAACTTATATTTCGAATCTGAAACTTGAAATCGAGAAGGCGGGCCAGGCATGACCACATACGCTCAACGCGAAGCGGGGGAGACTGCAACATTTGCGCCAACTTCTAAAGGCCGCCATTTCGTACGCTTTATAACCTCAACTGATCATAAGACGATCGGTTATCTCTACTTGATGACAACTTTTGCTTGGTTTTTAATCGGTGGCGTTCTGGCTCTAGTCCTCCGTGCTGAACTAACTCGTCCCGGAATGCAATTCATTAGTAATGAGCAGTACAACCAAGTTTTCACAATGCACGGAACCATTATGTTGTTGATGTTTGCAACCCCGCTATTCGTAGGCTTTGCAAATGTGATCATGCCATTGCAAATCGGCGCCGCAGATGTGGCTTTTCCTCGATTAAATATGCTGTCTTACTGGATTTATTTATTCGGTGGCATCATGGCATTTGCCGGTTTCTTATCTCCAGGTGGCGCCGCTTCATTTGGTTGGACCGCCTACGCACCACTATCTAATTCCCAATACTCACCAGGCATCGGTGGCGATCTCTGGATCGTCGGTCTTGCTATTGGTGGTATCGGCACAATTCTTGGTGGCGTTAACTTCATTACAACGATTTTCACAATGCGGGCACCAGGTATGACCATGTTCCGCATGTCGATCTTTAGCTGGAACGTTCTGCTTACATCAATTTTGGTTTTGCTTGCATTCCCGCCACTTGCGGCAGCTCTGCTCGCACTTGAATCAGACCGATTATTTGGTTCGCATATTTTCGATCCGGCCAATGGTGGTGCGATGCTATGGCAGCATCTCTTCTGGTTCTTTGGGCACCCCGAAGTTTATATTTTAGCGCTACCGTTCTTCGGTATCGCAACTGAAATCCTGCCGGTATTTAGTCGTAAGCCAATCTTCGGTTATAAAGGTTTGATCGCGGCAACGATTGCAATCTCTGCTCTTTCAGTATCAGTCTGGGCTCACCACATGTTTGCAAGTGGACAAGTGCTCTTACCGTTCTTCTCATTCATGACCTTCTTAATTGGTATTCCAACGGGTGTTAAATTCTTTAACTGGATCGGCACGATGTGGCGCGGTCACGTTACTTTCGAAACTCCAATGCTTTGGGTAATGGGTTTCTTGATTACTTTCTTATTCGGCGGATTAACTGGAATCATCTTGGCTTCACCACCACTTGATTTCGCGGTTTCTGCCTCTTACTTCGTGGTCGCGCACTTCCACTACGTGCTCTTTGGAACCGTGGTATTTGCCATGTTCGCCGGGTTCTACTTCTGGTGGCCAAAGATGACTGGTCGCATGCTTAACGAA
>CAJAFH010000218.1 GCA_903939005.1 uncultured Actinomycetes bacterium
AAACTAGAAAATGGTATAGAAACAGTTGCGCTAGTAAATTCGCTAAACGCACCCGTTATGAATCGCTTTTCTTCAGCTAAATCATTTGCGCCAAGCATTGAAGAAATCAGAGACCACCCTGAATTAGTGGCTAAATATCAAAGTGAAGGAAAACGGGTTTTCGTTTGGACGGTAAATGAAGTAATTGATCTAAAACTATGTGCCCAGCTAGGTGTTGACGTTGTAATTACAGATATGCCGGCGCGAGCAGTAAGTGAGCTCGGGTATCCTTAACCAGTGAGCACATACGCCTATCTCGGTCCAGCAGCGACCTTTACTGAGGCGGCGCTCAAGAAAATAACTGGTCCAAATGATCAACTTATTCCGTATGCCAATGTGACCGCAGCATTAAATGCGGTTCGCAATAATGAAGCCGAATTCGCGCTAGTACCAATTGAAAATTCAGTCGAAGGTGTTGTTGCCCGCACGTTAGATGAATTAGCAACTGGTGATCCACTGGTAATTGCTGGCGAAGTTACTTTGCCAGTTTCATTTGCATTCATGGTTAAACCAGGAACTAAAGAGATTAAACGAATTGCCACCCACCCACATGCCGAAGCGCAATGTCGTACCTACGTTGCCACCAACTATCCGCACGCTGAAGTTGTTGCGACAAATTCAACTGCCGCAGCCGCAGAAGCGCTTAACCGCGGCGAGTTCGATGCTGCAATTGCATCCGCCATTGCAGCCGATCACTATGGCTTAGAAATAGTTGCTGAAAACATTGGCGATAACAACGGCGCAGTAACTCGTTTCGTTCTAGTCTCTAAACCTGGCGAGTTAACCAAACCGACCGGGCACGACCGAACTTCAATGGCGATCTTCATTGGTACCGACCACGCAGGCGCGCTATTAGAAATTTTGACTGAGTTCGCCACCCGCAACGTCAACTTAACTTTCATTCAAAGCCGCCCAACGGGTAAAGAGTTAGGCGATTACCACTTTATTGTTGATGCCGAAGGTCATATCAGCGACGCTAACGTTGGCCAAGCCGTTACTCGCCTTCGTGAGATCTGCGAGGAAATAAGATTCCTAGGTTCATACCCGCGAGAGGAAAGTAAATGATTGATATCAAATTACTACGCGAGAACCCTGATTTAATTCGCGCCTCTCAAACTGGTCGTGGCGAAGATGCTGGCATCGTTGATCAAGTTTTAGCTCTCGATGAAAAACGTCGCGCTGCAATTAATGAATTCGAAGCACTTCGCGCTGAGCAGAACACGCTTTCTAAAGCAGTTGGTAGCGCTAAAGGTGATGAGAAAGCTGCCTTACTTGAAAACGCTAAAAATTTAGCAAATAAAGTTAAAGCTGCCGATAGCAAGCGTGCCGAAATAGAAGCTGAAGCAAATAACGAAGCGCTTAAACTTTCAAATGTTCTAGACCCGGCAGCGCCAATTGGTGGCGAAGCAGATTTTGTAATTATTGAACACGTTGGCGCCCCGCGCGAATTTTCAGAATTCGAACCGAAAGATCATGTTGAGCTTGGAAAACTACTTGGCGCAATTGATACCGAACGCGGCGCAAAAGTTTCCGGTTCTCGCTCTTATTATTTAACCGGTGTTGGCGCTTTGCTTGAATTCGCACTAGTTAACTATGCAATTAGTAGCGCCGTAAAAGCCGGTTTCACTCCAGTTATTCCACCAGTACTTGTTAATCCACCAGCAATGGAAGGCACTGGATTTTTAGGTCAAGCTGCCGAAAATGTTTATCACTTAGAAAAAGATAACCAATATTTAGTTGGCACCAGCGAAGT
>CAJAFH010000219.1 GCA_903939005.1 uncultured Actinomycetes bacterium
GGAGCACTTTTCTTAGTGCCAATTAAAATTGTCATGCCTTTTTCCAATCTCCGGTGCCGTATGGATTCTCCAGGGGAGCCGATACGTGTTCATGCATAATGCGCCATTGTCCATCAGCACCTAATCTAAATACCCAGGTGCCACGAAACTTAAGAATCTTTTCTTGTGCCGGAGACTTGGTATGAAGATTAATGATTCCCTGAAGCGATGAAATATTTCCAACCGTAATTTCAGCAGGTCCTTCAACCCAATCATGGTCGTAGATCTCAAGATCCGCCCCATACCAAGCAGTCCAGCCAGCACTTACGTTGGTATATGTGCGCGATGACCAACGCGGGCCTTCGAGAAAGACATAAAGGTCATCGCTTTCCTCATAGGTATTGAGAATGCCCGCTAAATCACGATCTTTAATCGCGGTGAGCATGTTTTGAATGATTTGATGACCGGGCGTAAGTGTCTCTGACATGCGAAGAAATGTAGCGCAGATCGCAGCAGGGTTAAAGCAAAATTCCAGCCTAAGGAATGGAACGGGTAGTAGAAAGTTAGCCCAAATGCTTGTTTGATAGCCACATGACTATTTCTGGTGAAACTGCCCAAGCGCTCTGGTGCACCGCTATTGGCGAAAGTGAGATTCGTCCAACCCCAGTGGTTGCCAACCCAGGCGAAGAATTAGTCGATGTGATTGTTTGCGATGTATCACCACTTGATCGCCAAGTTGCCGAAGGTCGTTTTCCGCCAGGGCCACCAATGCCAGTTATCCCAGGTACTACCGGTGTAGTTCGTGATGCAGCCGGCAAACTTTATTTTGCGTTCGTTGAAATGCGCGGTGGCGGATTATTTTCACCTGGAATTCATCGCACAGTTGCATCAGTACCACGTGATGTTTTGTTTGAAATTCCGGCTGGTGTAAGTCACAAAGATGTCGCTGCAGGATTCACTGGAATCGTAACTGCACTTGCAATTTTAGATCACTCGATAAAGATTCAAAAGGGTCAGAGTGTTTTGATTTTAGGTGCTAATCGCGGAGTTGGCGGCGCAGCTGTTGAAGTTGCACTGGCTCGCGGGGCACATGTAATTGCGGCTGCTCGTGAACCAATTAACATCCCAGGTGTTGACTATGTTTCCTACGACGAGATGCCAGCAAAAGTTATGGAACTTACCGGCGGTAAAGGTGTAAGCGGAATTATTGATGGCTTGGGCGGCGAAATCACAAACAAAGCTCTTATGTGTGGCGGCGCCGATTGCAAGCATGTCTTGCTGGGCTTTAGCGCTGGCGTGCAATTACCGCTCATCGCTCCTAGATTCTTAGGTACGGAGCACCAGTTAATTGGTTATAACTTATTACGTCGTCCTTGGTCGTTAATCGCAGAGTTGATGCAAGAAGCGATGGAATTCTTAAAAGCTGGTAAATGTATTCCGCAGATTGCGCAGGAACTACCTTTTGCAAAAGCGCCAGAAGCCTTTAAAACAGCTGCTAGCAAGCAAGGTCGCACCTTGATTGTTATGCAAGAGATCTAGAAAGGAAAACCATGTCAGCAACTGAATACGACCTAATCATTGTGGGTGCCGGAACTGCGGGCATTCCATGTGCGGTAGCTGCGGCTGAAAATGGTGCCAAAGTTTTGTTGCTCGATAAGGCCGATGACATTGGTGGCTCGCTACA
>CAJAFH010000220.1 GCA_903939005.1 uncultured Actinomycetes bacterium
GCCAGAACAACACCAAGTGGCGTTCCGCGCCCAAGTAATGCAACGGTGATCGCATCAAAACCAAAGGATGCCGCAACTGTGTCAGTTAATTCATATTGATTGCCTAAAGTATGAATAGCGCCACCCATGCCGGCAAGTGCGCCGGAGATCGCCATTGTTGCAATCATTGCGGCTGAAACTGAGATACCTGCGGTACGAGCTGCACTCGAATTCGCACCAACTGCGCGGAATCTAAAGCCAATGATGCTGCGGTTCAATAACCACCAGATAAATACCGCAGCCGCTAGAGCGATAAAAATTCCAATATTCACACGGTAATCAACCCCGAATAAGTTAGGCAGCTTTGCGGTCTCTTTTACCGATGGCGCAATCGGATCTAGGCGCCCTGGACGTAAGAAATACTGAGTACTTAATAGGAAAAGTAAGAATTTTGCCGCGATGTAATTTAGCATGATGGTCACGATTACTTCATGCGCTCCAGTTTTTGCTTTAAGCAATCCAACGATGCCACCCCAAAGCGCAGCCAGAATAATTCCGGCAAGAGTTGCTACCAAAATATGCATAAACATTGGCATTTCGAATTTGAAGCCTATGTATGAAGCGCCTATCGCACCGAAAATAAACTGACCCTGCGCACCAATATTAAAGAGACCAGATTTAAATGCCAACGCAACAGAGAGGCCGCATAGAATTAATGGAGCAGTAGAAACCATGGTTTCACTTAGTGGATAAAAACCGGCAAAGAAGCTCTTGCCCTCAGCGAGATTAGGGTCATAGATCGCACCCTGGAAGAGAGCCAGGTAGGCATTTCCAACTGTGCTGCCAAGAATTTTTAGGAATTCGATAGGTGATGAGATTTTGGCCAAGACTTTACTGTCGGTAAAGCCAATTACTAATCCACCCACGAAAAGCGCCAGAGAAAATGCCAATAGCGGCAACTGAGTCTTACCTAGAATCTTCTTAATCATGCTGCACCACCTTTAGCGGTAGCGTTATGTATGCCAGCCATATAAAGACCAACTTCCTCACGAGATGCAGTTGCTGGAACGATTGCGATAATTTCACCGCGGTACATAATTGCAATGCGATCAGCTAACGCAAAAACTTCATCAAGCTCGGTGCTAAATAGAAGAACTGCACGCCCCGAATCACGTTCAGAAATAAGGCGTTGGTGAACGAATTCAATTGAACCAACATCAAGACCACGGGTTGGTTGGCAGACCACTACAAGTTCAACCGGACGTGAAAGTTCGCGCGCTAGAACTACTTTCTGCTTATTGCCACCCGATAGAGATGATGCTGGGTCATTTGCACTTTGCGCTCGAATATCGAATTCTTTAATTCGTTCAAGGGCTACCTGATGTGCCATTGCCGGCTTATAGAAAATACCCTTGGAATAAGGTGCCTCACTATGGGTATCTAGAATCAAATTCTCGGTAATTGAAAAGGATGAAATCAAGCCATCAAGCTCGCGTGATTCAGGAACGTAGGCGATTCCAGCCTTTAGGCATTCATCAACTGAGCGGCCGATTAACTCGTTGCCGGAAAGCTTGATCGAACCAGTTAGGTGCTCGCGTAAACCAACTATTGCTTCAGCTAATTCACTTTGGCCATTGCCTTGCACGCCAGCCACTGCCACAACTTCACCAGCAGAGACAGTCAAATTAATCTTGCTTGCTAAAGCGCGACCAGAAGTATCTAGAACGTTTAAGTTAACCATTTCCAGAATCGTTTTTCCTGGTTTGCCGTCTGCTTTATTGACGGTCAGATCCACTGGCCGGCCGACCATAAGCGAAGCCATCTCTTCTTGGCTAGCTGAAGGTTGGACTGTTCCGACAACTTTGCCGCGGCGAATGATTGAAATTCGATCAGCTACTGCTTTTACTTCGCGCAATTTATGGGTAATAAAAACAATCGAACGACCAGAATCACGAAGCTTCTTCATATTTGCAAGTAGCTCATCGGTTTCTTGTGGAGTTAAAACCGCAGTTGGTTCATCCAAAATCAGAATCTTTGAGTTATAGATAAGGGCGCGAATAATCTCAACTCGCTGCTGAATGCCGACGGGCAAATCTTCAATGAGCGCATCTGGGTCTACTTCAAAGTTAAATTCTTTAGATACCCGAATAATTTCTTCTCGTGCCGTGGCTAAATCAAGCAAGCCAACGCGATTCGTTTTCTCATGACCCAACACAATATTTTCGGCGACTGTGAAAACTGGAATCAACATGAAGTGCTGATGGACCATTCCGATACCAGCAGCTAGAGCATCTAGTGGGCTCTTAATTTTGATCTCTTGGCCATCAACTAAGATTTGACCTTTATCTGGCGCAAGCAGTCCATAAACAATATTCATTAAAGTTGATTTACCGGCGCCATTTTCGCCCAAGATAGCGTGAATCTCGCCTGCTTCAACTTTGAAGTTAATATCATCATTAGCAACAAGTGAGCCGAATTGCTTTGTGATTCCGCGGAGCTCTAAAGACATGTCGTAAATCTACTCTATGGGGTATGAAAATAAGAAGTAAAGCAAGATGTGAAATGCGCTGGAAAAGAGCATAAAAATAGCGGCGCAGTGATTTCTCACTGCGCCGCTATTAATTAATTTATTGCTTATTGAACCTTAATTGATCCAGCAATAATCTTCTTCTGAATTGCAGCAATTTCCTTAGCAAGTGTTGAAGGAACTGCACCATCTAAGTCGTGGAATGGCGCTAGGCGCGTTCCCTTGTTAGCTAGTGTTCCGACATATGCCTTGTTTGTGAACTTGCCAGCATTTACTTCAGCAATAACTGAGTAAACAGACTCTCCCAGACCCTTCATAACTGAAGTTAGAAGAACTGGACGGTACTTAGCAGCAGAAACATAACCATCGGTATCAACCCAGATAGTTACTGACTTTCCGCCATCCATTGAGTTCTGAGCTGTTGCTCCACCAAGACCACCAGCAACTGGGAAGATTACATCTGCGCCAGCTTGCTCGAAGTTCTTTGAGATCTGTAGTGCCTTTGAAGTATTAGCAAAGTCGCCTACGAATTCACCATTCTTGGTATCGCGGTTCCAACCAAGGACGCGAACGCCCTTCTTCTTTACCTGGTTGTAGTAGAACACGCCTTGTGCGAATCCATCCATGAATGCTGTAACTGTTGGGTAAGGAGCGCCACCGTAAGTAGCAACTACGCCCTTAGTTGAGAATGCAGCTGCTGCATAACCAGCTAGGAATGATGATTCTTGAGTCTTAAATGTTAGACCCTTTACGTTCTTGATAGCAGTGAATGCTGTGTAATCAGCATTTGGCTCAAGTCCGGAATCGTCAACGATTGCGTATGAGATCTTTGGGTTTGCCTTAGCAGATGTAATGATTGCACCTGCGATTGCGAAACCAACACCGATGATCACGTTACATTTTTGATCAACAAACTTCTTAATATTTGGTGCGTACTCTGCGCCTGAAGCAGCAGGTAGGTATGAAACTTTTACGTTCTTGTTTGCCTTAGCAATTGCTTGTGCTCCAGCCCATGATGCTGCGTTGAATGACTTGTCATCTACGCCACCAGTATCTAGTGCCAAGCATGCTTTGGTCTGTGTTGCTGCATTTGA
>CAJAFH010000221.1 GCA_903939005.1 uncultured Actinomycetes bacterium
ATAATCATGTCTTTGGAATAGAAACCAGCAAATGGTGGAATACCAATAATTGCTAAATAGCCAAGTCCGAAAGTAATAAAGGTAATTGGCATGAACTTACGTAAAGCGCCGTATTTACGCATATTTACTTCATCATTCATGCCATGCATAACTGAGCCGGCACCAAGGAACATGCCCGCTTTGAAGAAACCGTGAGTTAACAAGTGCATGATGGCGAAGGCGTAGCCAACTGGGCCAAGGCCGGCAGCCAAAGTCATGTAACCGATCTGCGACATGGTTGAGGCAGCTAGTGCTTTCTTTATGTCATCTTTAGCAGTACCGATAACGGCACCGAAGAGCAGCGTAATTGCGCCGACGATTACAACTAATAGTTGAGCCGTTGGAGCTGCGTCGAAAATAAAGTTTGAGCGAGTAATCAAATAGACGCCAGCTGTGACCATGGTCGCTGCGTGGATCAGAGCTGATACCGGAGTTGGGCCAGCCATCGCATCGCCGAGCCATGCTTGCAACGGGAACTGAGCAGACTTACCAGCCGCTGCGATAAGCAACATAATGCCGATTGCAGTCAAAGTTGTGGTTGAAGTTTTAGGTGCTGCTTCTTCGATGCCCGCGAATGAGACAGTGCCCATTGAAGCGAACGCGATCATGATCGCAAGGGAAAGACCTAAGTCACCGACGCGGTTCATTACGAATGCTTTTTTAGCAGCCGTTGCATAAGTTGGTTTTTGATTCCAGAAACCAATTAATAGGTAGGAAGCTAAACCAACGCCTTCCCAGCCGACATAAAGATTTAAATAGGAATCGCCAAGCACAAGAAGCAACATCGCAGCGATAAAGAGATTTAAGTAAGCAAAGAAGCGGCGGCGATCTAAATCATGTGACATGTATGAGATCGAATAAATATGGATCAAAGTGCCGACGCCGGTAATTAGCAGAACAAAACAAATTGAAAGTTGATCAAGCAAAAGGGCGGCATCGACGTTAAATGAACCAACGCTGATCCAAGAAAACAGCTTCTGGGTCATCGCACGTTCTTCGGCTGGTTGAGCCAACATCTGAGTGAATAGATAGGCGCCAATGCCAAATGAAATAGCCGAAGCCAAAGTGCCTACTAAATGGCCCCATTTATTGGCTTTGCGGCCAGTTAGCAGCAATATGGCAGAGCTAAATAGTGGAACCGCGATTAAATAAACAATCAGATTTGAAGTCATAGGCGTTATCGCTTCAACAGGTTGGCATCATCAACTGATGCTGATCGACGCGAACGGTAGATGGTCACGATAATGGCCAGGCCGACTACAACTTCACAGGCTGCAACAACCATGGTGAAGAAAGCCACTACTTGGCCTTCTAGGTTGCCATTGATCCGTGAGAAAGTTACAAAAGACAGGTTGGCGGCATTAAGCATTAGCTCAACGCACATAAACACCACAATCGCGTTGCGGCGGATAACTACACCTACCGCACCAATTGTGAAAAGTAGTGCCGATAGATATAAATAGTTAGCGGAATTCATTACTTATCCTCCGCAGCATTGTCATTGTTATCTAATTGATATTGCGCTGAATCCAGCATGTCGCCACGCGCTTTCAAAGTTGCTGAAATTGAAGAAGGTGCTGGAGTTCCATCTGGCAATAACGCTGGAACATCTACGGCATTGTGTAAGGCGAATACACCAGGGCCAGGTAAGCCAGCAGCGGCTGCTAATGAACCAGAACGGAAACGTGCTTGTGATTGTTCGCGTTGAGAAACGCGCTTCACGGTGCGCTCATGGTGAGCCAAAACCATGGCACCAACAGCTGCGGTAATCAGAAGGGCTGAGATAACTTCGAATGGCCAGACATAGTCACTGAAAATTAATTGCGCTAGGCCTTCGACATTTCCATTCGAATTAGCATCAGAAAGTCCGGCAGTTGATCGACCTAACGAGGCGCGACCTAAGAGCGAAATTAGTAACCCGCCAAAGCCAACGGATGCGGTAATTGCAATCCAACGCAGACCCTTAATGGTTTCAGTTAGTGATTCAGATGAATCAACGCCAACTAACATCAAAATAAATAGGAAGAGCATCATTACAGCGCCGGTGTAAACAACGATCTGCACAATGCCTAGGAAAGCAGCGTCCTGGGCTATGTAGAAGATGGCCAAGGTGACCATTACCCAAGCCAACAAAATCGCTGAGTGCACTGCTTTCTTCACCGTCAACATGCCAATTGCAGCAGCTACGGCCAGCGGTGCCAAAATGTAGAAGAGAACTGCTTCAGGTTTAGCGGTTTGACCTAACTCAAGTGCGTAATTAATCAATTGTTGACCTCCTGTGACGGATGTGAACTCTTGATCTCGTTCTTGTAGTAATTAGTATCTGTCGTGTTTGGATACATTGGATGCGGTGGCATCAACATTCCGGCACGAAGTGGTGCCAATAAATCATCTTTTTCAAAAATTAGCTTTGCGCGGGTTTCATCAGCTAACTCGTATTCGTTGGTCATCGTTAAAGCACGAGTTGGACACGCTTCGATGCAAAGACCACAGAAAATACAACGTAAATAATTGATCTGATAAACCCGACCGTAACGCTCTCCAGGTGACATGCGATGTTCATCGGTATTAGCTGCACCTTCAACATAGATCGCATCGGCTGGACATGCCCAAGCACACAGTTCGCAACCAATGCACTTTTCTAATCCATCGTCGTAACGGTTAAGTTGATGGCGGCCATGGAAACGCTCTGCAGTTGGTTCTTTGACCTCAGGATAGTTAACGGTATTTACTTTCTTAAACAT
>CAJAFH010000222.1 GCA_903939005.1 uncultured Actinomycetes bacterium
ATTTTCTGCTTAACGACCCAATGGCAGCTGAAGGTTTTAACTCATTTAAAGAGGGGCGTAAACCAAATTGGCTATAACAACTCCAATCGAAGTCACTGAAGAGCTTCGCTCGACCTTAGTTCGACTTGGTAATTACACCCACCCACTATTTAGCGACCTAGAAGTAGCTAAGAACTCAGGCATGTCAGCGCTGCCGCTACCTGGCCAAGCCCTGCTATTGCTTGCTGGCGGAGCTGCCGAAAACAGTGGACTGATTGATGATGCGATTGCTCTGGTTGGCTTAAGCGAAACACTTTTCTTGAAGCCCGCATTTACTGGCGACTTCGTGACTTTAGAGCTAACCGAGCTTGATCGAACTCCAACTTCTAAAGGCGATAAAGCAATTGCAAACTTTGCGTGGGAAATTACGAACCAACGTGGTGAAATCTTGGCAACAACGACTGCCAAGATGTTAATGCGCGCTTAAACGTTCGCCTAACAACTTTCCGAAAGTAATCGAAGGCATAACTAACATGCCACCAACAAATGATTGACCCATCGTTGCCGCAGAACCAAGTACTTCTCCTGCTGCATAAAGATTAGGAATCACTTCGCCATTGTTCTTGCGCACGCGCAGATCAGCATCAACATCAATACCCGAGAAGGTAATTAAAGTAACTGCATGATTTTGTAGTGAGTAGAACGGACCCTTTTCAATTGGCGCTGGGCGGAACTTACGACCAAATTGATCTGGGCTACCAGCAGCTAAATCAGCGTTGTACTTTGCAACCGAAGCCTTTAACCCTGCAGCACTAATGCCAGCATTTTTCGCAAGTTCTTCCAGCGTCTCGCCGGCAAACACGCCGGGCAGCACATTTGCTTGTTCCTTAAACTTTTTAATCGACCAATCGACCACCATTGGCTGACAGTTTTCCATTCCGACTGAATCGAAGATGGTCCAGAAAGTCATTGCTTCAATGCCAGTTAGCGCATGCTCTTTAATATCAATACTTTCTTCATCTTCGGCAACCCAACGATTACCTGATTTATCAACATAGATTTCATAAGGTGGTCGTTCTGAAGCAACTAACAGTGGGCGATCACTCCAGCGAACGCGGCCAGTTCCATCGGGTGAAGGCAGGCCACCAAAGGTAGGTAAATAAGTTCCAGCACCTGCAATAGCAGCGCCGATTTCGCGAGCCATCAAGATTCCGTCACCAGTTGAAGTTGGCCATGCCGCACTTACTAAAGTTGCTTTTTCTAACTCTTCAAAGAGTTCTGCATTAGCTCCAAAGCCGCCAGAAGCTAATACCGTGTTTCTAGCAGACACTTTGCTGCCATCTGACAGTTCAACTCCGGTCACGGCGCCATCTTTAGTTGTCAAAGATTTAACTGCAGTATTTAAACGTAACTCGACATTGCCACCAGCAATTGCTTTTTCAAGCAGGGGACGCAGAACTTTGAGAATACTTCGGCCTGCCTCTGGCCCGTAATAAGTACGCGCTACTGAATACGGCTCATGGCCATAGACAATTCGAGGAGCTTCAGGTGCAAACTCAAAGTTATTATCTTCTAGCCAATCTAAACCTGGCGCGGCTAAATCGGTAGCCAAATTAACTAAATCTTTACGCGCTCCACCATTTGAAATGCGATCAATATCCGCGCGATGTGATTCAACGCTATCGACTATGCCTTTTTCTTTTTGACGGCGAGTTCCAGCAGCTGACATATGACCACCAGATGTATGTAGCGAGCCACCAATGTCATCGGCCTTATCTAGCAACAAAACTTTGGCACCATTTTCAGCCGCAGCTACCGCACATGGAATGCCCGCAGTTCCGGCACCGACAATGATTAAGTCGTATTCAGTTGCTGACATGGTTTTCCTTTCTAGATCTCTTGCATAACTATCAAGGTGCGACCTTGCTTGCTAGCTGCTGTTTTAAAGGCTTCTGGCGCTTTTGCAAAAGGTAGTTCCTGCGCAATTTGCGGAATACATTTGCCCGCTTTTAGGAATTCCATCGCTTCTTGCATCAACTCTGCGATGAACGACCAAGGGCGACGTAATAAATTATAACCAATTAATTGGTGCTCGGTACCTAAGAATCTAGGAGCGATTAAAGGTAACTGCACACCAGCACTAAAACCAAGCAAAACATGTTTACAGTCAGCGCCACCACACATAAGCGCTTTGTTTGTGATTTCGCCGCCCAAGCCATCAATGATTCCGCTTACACCTTTACCGCCGGTAAGTTCCATAACTTTTGCTGGCATATCGTCGTAGGAAACATAGTCAACACCTGGGATGTTAATTGGTTCACGAGCAGCCGCAATTACATGTGCCCCGCGAGCCAGTGCAACTTCAACAGCTGCGCCGCCAACTCCGCGATTAGCACCTAAAATCAA
>CAJAFH010000223.1 GCA_903939005.1 uncultured Actinomycetes bacterium
CTAGTAAAGACCTATCGCAAAGGCGAAGTCAAAGCTCTCGATGGGTTATCGCTAGATGTCGAAGAAGGCACTGTTTTAGGCGTACTTGGGCCTAATGGTGCTGGCAAAACAACTACTGTGAGAATTCTCGCAACCTTGTTAAAGCCAGATTCAGGACATGCAACTGTTGCAGGTATCGATGTGATTAAGCATCCTGACAAAGTACGCGAACAAATTGGATTATCAGGTCAATATGCAGCTGTAGACGAAACTCTAACTGGGTGGGATAACTTGGTGATGTTTGGTCGGTTGTATCACTTAGGTCGTCAATCATCTATTGATCGCGCCAATGAATTACTAGAACGCTTTGATTTAACCGAAGCAGCACGTCGCCCCATCAAAACCTATTCAGGTGGAATGCGTCGTCGCCTTGATTTAGCTGCATCTCTCATCGTTAAGCCAAAGATTTTATTCTTAGATGAACCAACAACTGGTCTAGATCCACGTGGTCGTCAGGATATGTGGGGAGTGATCCAAGAGTTAGTAAAAGGTGGTGTAACACTTTTGCTGACAACTCAGTATTTAGAAGAGGCTGATCAATTGGCAGATGAGATCGCAGTGATTGATCGCGGAACTGTTATTGCTCGCGGTACTTCAGATTCATTGAAAAAGCAGGTTGGTGGCGAGCGTTTAGAGATTACTGTCGAGCCAGCAGACCTTGATCAGGCACGTGAGATTGTTACAAAGATCAGTGGTCATGCGACCCACGTTGACCTGCGAACAGTTAGTGCGCCCGTGCTTCATGGCTCAAAGGATCTTATGGAGGCTTTGCGAGCTATGGATGAAGCCAAGATTCATCCGTTAGATATTGGTTTAAAGCGCCCTTCTTTAGACGATGTATTTTTGTCACTCACAGGACATGTTGCAGAAGAGACAGTTGTAGAACCAATTGGTAAGAAGAAGAGAGGTGGCAAGAAATGAAAAGTGCGATGCATGATGCATTGGTCATCACAAAGCGCCAGCTTCTTCAATTAGCACGTGTGCCTGAACTTTTAGTTTTCTCAACTATTCAGCCAGTGATGTTCGTTTTAATGTTCCGCTATGTCTTTGGCGGATCAATTGATTCAGGTCAGTCTGGCGGATATGTGCAGCTTTTGATGCCTGGAATCTTCGTTCAAACCGTTGCCTTTACCTTGGCTTCAACGGCAATCGGGCTAGCAGAGGACATGAAGAAGGGTTTGATCGATCGCTTTAGATCTCTGCCTATCTCTCGTGGCGCGGTAATCATTGGTCGCACATTTGGTGATGCTCTTCTTAATATTTTGGTTCTAGCTGTGATGGCACTTGCTGGCTACGCCGTTGGATGGCGTCCAACCTCAGGAATTGTGCAGACAACCCTTGCCTTCGTCTTTCTCTTTATGTTTGGTTACGCACTTTCCTGGATTGGAATCTTGGTTGGCCTTTCAGTCAAAGAAGCCCGTACCGTCCAAAGCGTTGGTTTCTTAGTTACCTTCCCTTTGACCTTCGTATCTAATGCTTTTGCACCAACAACTGGAATGCCAAGAGCGCTGCAGTACTTTGCAGAGTGGAATCCAGTGTCAACCATGGTGGCTGCCTGCCGTCAGTTGTTTGGTCTAAAAAATGAGTTTGGTGCAACAGCTAACTCTTGGCCAAGCCAACACCCGCTTGAGACTTCACTGATGTATGTCGTGGTTTTGATGGCGATCTTTATCCCGTTGAGTATTAGAAAATATAAAAACTACTCAAACTGATTAAGCGAAAAACTCAGCACCCAGAATTTCAACTGAAATGCTCTTGCCGTTAGGCAAGGTGTATGAAACTTTGTCGCCGATTTTTGCACCAAGAACCGCTGCACCAAGTGGTGACTTTTCGCTATAAACATCTAAATCATCGGTAGCGATTTCGCGCGAGCCAAGTAAGAATCTCATTTCATCATCGGCAACGATGGCACTTACAACCATGCCAGCACCAACTACGCCATCAGCACTAGCTGGAGGCGCACCAATAGTTGCGTTCTCTAACATCTGCTTTAGTTGGCGAATACGTGCTTCGATCTTGCCTTGTTCATCGCGCGCAGCGTGGTAGCCGCCATTTTCTTTTAAATCACCTTCAGCGCGAGCAGCTTCGATCTTCTTGATAACTTCAGTGCGACCTTCAGTTTCGAGGTTGGCGAGTTCAGCAGCTAAGCGATCAGCTGCTTCTTGCGTTAACCAGGTCTGTGAACTCATAAGGGGAAAGGGTAGTGCAGTTTAAAGACAGCGTAAAACGGTGGCGGTAGCGGCCAAATTACGCGTAGGAATCGTGGCGGTGCGATCGATATAGCCCTGGCCGGCAGGAATCACATCATCTATTTGGCCAACAATTAACTTGTCAAAATCCCGAGCAACCAGAGTGCAAGTTAGTTCACGGTTTACATCGCGGCGGGTAGCTTCAAAACGAATTTCGGTTTCGCGATCATCGGTAACTGTAAATGAAATCAATCTAAACGTGATCTCTGGGCGAGCATGATGTAACCCGGCCCAAAGTAACCAGATCAGGCCAACGCTGAGAATTACTATAGCTATTGGTCGCCAACGAGCAGCAGGCTTTATGCCATACCGATCGTTGTAGTCGAAGTCATTAGCCATAAGGGTATTCTCTCTTATTAATCAGTAAGATCAAGTCCTAACGATCTGCAAAGGAATAGTTATGAAAGATGTAGAAATTGGTGCAGCTGGCTCATTAACTATGATCGTTTTATGTACCGCCATGGTATTTCTAATGCGCAGCTTCTATAAGCGCTATACCCGTATGCAAAAACGTAGCGAGGACGAAACGAATTAAACTGTACGAACGCATTCTTAGCGGTCTAGGAGTTGCGCTTATGGCCGGAGCATTTATCGGGCTAGGAAATTGGCAGTTAGATCGTGCGCAAGAGTTAAAAGCTTCAACTGAAACTGTTGTAACAGTTACCAAGCCTGTTGAGCTGACATCCCTTGCAAAACCTCGCGTAACAATTGATGCTAGAAATTTTATGAAGAACGTTTCGGTTGAAGGTAACTACATTGCAACTTTCAAAAGCGATAACCAAACTTCCGATGGAGTAGCCGCTACAGCTTGGGAAGTTGGGGTGCTTCAAGTCGATGCTAAATCGGCAATCTTGGTTGTGCGCGGCCTCTGGGCTGATCGCTTAAGCGAACCACAAATTGCAATGTCTCAAAAAGTTTCGGTGATTGGCGTTCTACAACCTAGCCAGAGCACTGATCGTGGCCCGAATTCAGTCGATAATTTAGCTCGCGTTGATAGCACGCTGCTCTTAACTAGGGCTGGGTTATCAAACTATGATCTATATGACGGGTTTATCTTGGCCAATAGCGAAGTTGTCGATGGCGCCAAAATTGATC
>CAJAFH010000224.1 GCA_903939005.1 uncultured Actinomycetes bacterium
CCAAACGTAAGCTTTTAAAGGCCTATGGCAACTGTCTCATTTCGCGCTGCGCAAAGCTCGAATAAGCGCAAAACCTTTCTTCTTCTGGGAGCAATGGGTGCGCTCACTTGGCTAGTTTTGTTTTCAATTTTCACCTACCTTGGTGCTAATAGCAGCGCTGCGATTGTGCCCTTTGCAGTTGGCCTGACCTTAATTTCAGTTTGGGGTTCTTACTACGGTTCGGACAAATTGGTTTTAACTATGACCGGTGCTAAACAAATTCAAGAAAGTGATAACCCAAAGCTATTTGGTTTGATTCAAGAAATTACAATTGCCAGCGGATTACCAATGCCAAAGGTAGCCATCGTTGAAGATAGTGCACCAAATGCATTTGCGACGGGGCGAAATCCGGAGCACGCATTGATTGCATTTACTACTGGAATTCTCGATGCGATGGATCGCGATCAACTACAAGGTGTTATCGCACACGAAATGGCACACGTTGGAAACCGCGATACTTTGGTTTCAGCAGTAGCTGCAACAACAGCAGGTGTTATTGCGCTAATCAGTGACCTTTTAATGCGCATGATGTGGTTTGGTGGTGGCCGTCGCGACCGTGATAGCAACGGCAATCCGATCATGTTGGTTGTCTCTCTAGTAGTTTTAATTTTGGCACCAATTGCTGCCGTGATGCTGAAATCTGCAATCTCGCGCAAAAGAGAATCTTTAGCTGATGCAACCGCCGTTGCTTTTACGCGAAATCCAGCGGGATTGCGCAGTGCACTTGAAGTATTAGCGGCTGATTCCACAGTGGTACAACAGAAATCAACTGCTGTTGCACACATCTGGATTGAGTCGCCACTAGATGGCAAATCAGTGTCAAAAATGTTTGCATCGCACCCACCGATTCAAGAGCGAATCGCAACGCTTCGCGCGATGGAGTCGCTTAACTAGTTGCTAAGGGAAAGAAAACAGTAAAAGTTGCGCCTTCACCTAATTTTGAAGTAACGCTAACTTTGCCACCATGCGCTTGCATAACGGCAGCTACGATAGAAAGACCTAGGCCACTTCCTTCTTCTTTAGCGCGATTACGCGACGGATCTGCGCGATAAAAGCGCTCAAAAATGCGGGTTTGATCCTCTTGCGATAAACCAGGTCCCGAATCGGCGATCGAGATAGAGGTACCTTCTTCGCTACTTTCAATTGAAACAGATATTGGCGTACCAACCGGAGTATGAATTCGAGCATTTGCTAATAAATTTGCAACGACTTGGTGGATCTTGCCCGAATCTCCCAATATAAAAGCTTCGTCTGGCAAGTTAAGATTGATCGGATGATCAGGGCCTGCTGCTCTAGCTGACTCAACTGCTTCAGTTACTAAGTCAGTGAGATTTATTGGTGCATTTACAAACTCACGAGACTGATCTAACCGAGCAAGCGTTAACAAATCTTCAACAAGAGCGCCCATGCGAACTGATTCATTTTCAATTCGACCCACAAGTTCAGAAGTTGCAGCTTCACCTTTAACTGCGCCTTGTCGATGCAGCTCAGCAAAACCACGAATTGCTGTTAGTGGCGTGCGTAATTCATGGCTCGCATCTGCCACAAAGCGACGCAATTTGTTTTCACTTGCAGTGCGCGCGGCGAAAGACTCTTCAATTCGCGAAA
Organism: uncultured Actinomycetes bacterium; assembly: GCA_903939005.1. Classification (GTDB taxonomy): domain Bacteria; phylum Actinomycetota; class Actinomycetes; order Nanopelagicales; family Nanopelagicaceae; genus Planktophila. The sequence goes on from CAJAFH010000224.1 coordinate 1,648, forward strand.
GCATTGCGTTAAGTGAAGTTACCAAGCGGCCAACTTCGGTATCAGGTTTGGCATCAGGTAAACGTGCAGATAAATCACCGGCTGCAATTTTCTCGGCTGTTTCCTCAACAGCAACTAATGGCCGCAAACCGACTCTGATCACCATGCGCGAAGCAAAGC
>CAJAFH010000225.1 GCA_903939005.1 uncultured Actinomycetes bacterium
ACATCTTGAGCTAAATAGGCACCTGACATCGCACCGCTTGATCTGACTTGGGTAACCATTTCTTCAATCGAAAGTTCAGTACCCGAAAAAATTCCAACTTTCATTGCCCCGCGATCACGTAGGTGACGAGTAAGCGCTCTGGTATCTACTCCCCTAATACCGACCACATTCTGGGCGATCAAATCAGCTTCGAGCGAACGTTCGCTGCGCCAGTTACTAACCATTGACGAAGGGTTTCGCACTACGAAACCACTTACCCAGATCTTGGTAGATTCTTCATCAGGTGAATTCATGCCGGTGTTACCGATATGTGGCGCTGTCATGATCACTACTTGCTTGTGATAACTCGGATCAGTCAGAGTCTCTTGGTAGCCAGTCATGCCAGTTGAGAAGACCGCTTCGCCAAAAGTGATTCCGGTAGCTGCCCATGAACTTCCCGTGAAGATGCGGCCATCTTCTAAAACCAGAAGCGCCTTACTCACCAAAGACCAACTTTCCGTTAAAGAAGGTATGCGTGACGACGCCAGGTAATTCAAATCCATGAAACGGCGTGTTCTTAGACCTAGTAGACATTAGATCGCGGTCAACGATCCAGTTAGCCGCGGTATCTACCACGGTGAGATTGGCAACGTTTCCGACCGCTAACGGTTGACCATGATTTTCATAGCGAGCAATGCGCGCAGGTGCGATCGAAAGACGATCTGCCACATCTGCATAAGTCATCGCACCTGTTTCAACCATTGTTTTGATCACAATCGAAAGCGCGGTTTCTAGACCCACCATTCCGAAACTAGCTACCGACCATTCGCAATCCTTACTTTCCGAACTGTGCGGTGCGTGATCAGTCGCGACGATATCGATGGTGCCATCTGCTAAACCAGCCCGCAGTGCTAACACATCACTTTCTAACCGTAATGGCGGATTAACTTTGAAGATCGGATCATAGTTTTTAGCATAGTCATCAGTTAGTAACAGGTGGTGCGGAGTTACTTCGGCTGTTACTTGAATACCTCGCGCTTTAGCCCAGCGGATAATCTCAACACCACCGGCGGTAGTTAAATGGCAAATATGTAAACGTGATTTTGTATGCTCCGCGAGCAACACATCGCGCGCAATAATGGCTTCTTCGGCAACTGCGGGCCAACCTTTGAGACCAAGTTGGGCAGACATCTCGCCTTCATTCATCTGCGCATCTTGAGTAAGCGTTGGTTCTTGCGCGTGCTGGGCAATAACTCCGTCAAACTTTTTCACATATTCCAAAGCACGTCGCATAATTAGTGGATCAAAAACACATTTACCGTCATCGCTGAACACTCTGACTCGCGCGGCTGAATCTGCCATTGCGCCGATTTCGGAAAGCGTCTTACCATTAAGACCTTCCGTAACCGCACCGATCGGGAAAACATCACATAGTCCGGCTGCTTGACCCAGACGATAGACCTGCTCGACGACGCCGGCAGTATCAGCTACAGGTGAGGTATTGGCCATCGCGCTAATCGCCGTAAAGCCACCGCGAACCGCAGAGAGCGATCCGGTAGCAACAGTTTCAGATTCTTCAAAACCAGGTTCGCGTAGATGAGTGTGTAAATCAACTAAACCCGGCAGTACTTGCTTGCCCACTAAATCAATGACTTGATGATCTTTTGGCAGTGAACTTTCAGCCACAAAGTGAGAATCGTGAATAGCTAGGTTGGCTTTGCTGCCGTTTGGCATTGTTGCATTCTTTAACAAATAACTCATCAGTTGATACCGCCTTCAATTGGTGCCCCGCCTAGTAATAGATAAAGAATCGCCATTCGCACGCTAACGCCATTGCTTACTTGCTCGACGATTACCGAGCGAGCGCTATCGGCAGCATCAGCGGTAATCTCGAGGCCGCGGTTCATTGGACCTGGATGCATAATGATGGCGTTTGGATTCAGCGCATTCACACGGTCGCGATTCAAGCCGAAGTATCTTGAATATTCGCGAGCGCTAGGAAAGAAAATTTCGTGCATTCGTTCTTGTTGAATTCGCAACATCATGATCGCGTCCACTTGTGGAATTACCGAATCCAAATCGTAGGAAATTGTCACGGGCCAACTATCGACACCGAATGGCAACAAAGTCGGTGGTGCAACTAGGGTTACGTGCGCACCCAATTTGGTTAACAATAAAACATTCGAACGCGCTACTCGAGAATGCAGAATGTCACCAACTATTGCCACCCGAAGGCCAGCTAAATCTTTAGCACCTTTTCCAAGGTGTTTGCGAATCGTGTATGCATCAAGTAAAGCTTGGCTCGGATGCTCATGTGTTCCATCGCCAGCGTTAATTACCGCGCCACTCATCCATTGATTATCTGCTAATCGAAATGGTGCGCCAGAAGCTGGATGGCGAATAACTACCGCATCAGCGCCCATCGCTTGCAAGGTTTGCGCAGTATCTTTTAAAGACTCGCCCTTGCTTAGGCTTGATCCTTTGGCTGAAAAATTGATTACATCTGCCGATAGCCGCTTGGCTGCGGCTTCGAAAGAGATTCTGGTGCGAGTTGAGTCCTCAGCAAATAAGTTAACGATGGTGCGACCGCGAAGAGTAGGTAGCTTCTTCATTGGTCCATCCGAGATACGCGCTAGTTCGGCGGCAGTATCAAGAATCAAGATTGCTTCATCGCGCGAGAGATCATTGATGCTAAGTAAATGTTTCACTTGGATCCCCCTTCGGCGATAGTGACTTCATCTGTGCCATCAACCTCGACCAAATTAACTTTGATAATTTCAGTCCGAGATGTTGGAATGTTCTTTCCGACAAAGTCCGCTTTGATTGGCAGCTCGCGATGACCACGATCCACAAGGACCGCTAGCGAAACACTTGTCGGACGACCGATTTCACCGAGGGCATCAAGGGCTGCACGAATAGTGCGACCAGAGAAGAGAACATCATCGACTAGAACAACGTGTCGACCCTCAACACCGGCTGTTGGAATAAGCGTCGGCAAGAGAGCTTTAGGTGAGCGAGTTCGTAGATCATCGCGATGCATCGTGGTGTCCAGAGTTCCGACCGCGACCTGTCCGCCTTCAATGGCATTTATTGCAGCCGCGATGCGAGTCGCTAAGTGAGCTCCACGCGTGGGAATTCCTAAAAGAGTGATTGAGTCAGCACCGTCATAGCGCTCGAGAATTTCATGAGCTATGCGGACTATTGCACGCGATATATCGGGCGCAGGCAGAACTGTTTTCATATAAATCTCCTTCCCCACCTCGCAGGATGGGTCTTAAAGGATGCGGCGCAAGAATAGCAGTAGGAGCACCAAACCTGTGGATGGGCTAAGTCACTGGATTTTCGATCGGACTAACTTTGGGCTCATGAATACAAATACGCAGTCAGATGCTTTTACCCGCCCATTTCCCAGCAATATCGAGATCGGTCGCCGCATGCGCGCTGCCCGCAAGAAACGCGGTTGGACTATCGCCGAGATGGCTGAAATCGGAAAGATTAAGGCTGTGGTAATTGGCTCATACGAACGTGGCTCGCGAAATATGCCCATCTCTCGGTTAGGTGAGATTGCCAGAATTCTGGGCGTTGATGTGGCGTACTTACTCGGTCAACCGTTAGGCCGGCAGAACACAGCTCTTGTTCTGACTTTAGATCTACGAGCAATTAGTCGCCCGAGTTTTACCAACCCAAGTCGGCTCGCGCTATTAGTTAGTTACTGCGCCGGGATAGTGAAAAAACGGAGCGACTGGAATGGTGAAATTCTATCGATTAGAGAGTCAGATCTTTTGAATTTGAGCTTTGCAATGGGAATTGAGCAAGCTGATTTATTGCAATGGTTAACGGTCGAAAACTATCTGCTTAAAGAGATAA
>CAJAFH010000226.1 GCA_903939005.1 uncultured Actinomycetes bacterium
AGCTGTAAGTGTTGGCGATGTAGTTCGCTTGTTCTCGTTCCGACAAGGTCAAGCCAACTTAGTTGAGTTAACGCTTCCGGATAACTCATCTTGCTTAGGTCTGACTGTCGAAGAAATTACGTTGCCCGAGAATTCAGCCCTTGCTGCAATCGTTCGTGATGGCCGCGTTGTAACACCTAAGCCACACGAAGTATTTACCGCCGGCGATGAACTGCTATTTGTAGCAACAGCTGAGGCGCAAGATCTGCTTAAGCAATGTTTTATTGCTAATTAGTCCGTCGGTTTTTCTGGCGGAATCGCCGCTGGTACTTTCTTAATAATTAACCAAGAACCCCAAGCAACAGCTGCAAATAGCGGATATCCCATTGCCAGGCGCGCGGTGCCCAGCGCAGTTAGATTGCCGGTTTTATACAACGGGTATTGCACGATTAAGCGAGATGCGAATAAACCAACCCAGAGCCAACTGGCTTTAATGTAAGCCCGCTTACGCTCTGCCACTTTGCGCCAATGTAAGTTCTCACCCAATATCGGACCGAGTACTAGCCCTAGAATTGGAAATCCAACTATGTTGGCAACTAAATAAACTGAACCATAGACAATGTTGATGATCAGGCCTGGCAAGTAGTAATCAACCGCTGAACCTGTTTTGCGTGCTAAAAATGCACAGAAGACAACCCCGATTAGTCCAGAAACAACATGTTGCAAAGTGTCTTTCTTGGCTAAGCGCAAGATGGCTAAAACTAAAGCCGTAATCACTGCTGCAGTTGCTGCCTTTTGCAGATCTTTGCCGATGTTAAAAGCAATTAAGAACACCAGTGCTGGCAGGCCAGAATCTAATAAACCTTTTTTGCCGCCAAGAGCGTCAATTACTTTCTTTTGATCACTCACGATTAACCCAATCCAGTTGAGCCGAAGCCACCTTCAGAGCGACCTGAACCAGGCAACTCTTGAACTTCAACAAAGTCAGCATGCTCGACTTTTTGAAAAACTAACTGCGCAATTCGATCACCACGTTTAAATGAAATAGCTTCGCGTGGATCAAGGTTGATGAGAATTACTTGAAGTTCGCCACGGAAACCAGCATCAATGGTGCCTGGTGTATTGACCATCGAAACCCCGTGTTTGATCGCAAGCCCTGAACGAGGATGAGCAAAGGCGGCATAACCATTAGGCAGTGCAATTGCGATTCCGGTTGGGGCAAGAGCGCGCTCCCCTGGTTCTAAAGTTAAATCAATTCGTGTAACGATATCTGCGCCCGCATCGCCACCTTTGGAATACTTCGGCAGTGGCACACCTGGATCAAGGCGCTTTATCAATACTTGCAGATCACTCATGGATTAATTTCAAACTCGGGATCAACAAAGGCTAATAGTTCAGGATTCTTGGCCACTTCCTTTAAGAAACCCTCGGGTGCTTTAGTTAAGAAGTGAGACATAGGCACAATTACAAATAGCGCTGCAGCTCGAACTGCAATCTCGCCATCTGGTGAACCTAAGCGGCCAACGGCGGCTGAATAAACTTTTCGATTAACTTGGCCGGTAATTTCAGCTGTAATAAACAGAGTTGTACCAAGCGGAACTGGACGAATAAAGTCAGTCTCTAAGCGAGCCGTTACGGCTGGTGAACGCAATAACCACATCAACTTTCCGAGAGCTTCATCGAATGCTAATGAGAGTAAGCCGCCATGAGCCAGTCCTGGCGCACCTTGATGATTTTCGGTAACTGTAAATTCTGCTGTGATCGTTGCACCTTCGCCAACGTGTGCCACTAAATGCAAGCCAGTCGGGTGCAATTCACCGCAACCAAAGCAATGGCCATAATGCGATGGGACTTTAGTACCGGTCGCAGGGGCAAGTGGATGACGCTCAGGAATTACAGATCCTTCAGGCGGTGTGGTGCTGGCAACGCGACTCATGTCATAAGGCTACTTTATTTATTTCACGATAGCGTGGTCTTATGAGATTTAGAGAAGTGATTCGCGCGCCATTTTGGCTCATTGCCTTTATCTACTTTCTCTTCTTATCCTTAGTCGTTGCTGTGTGGGCCGCAATCGGTAATCAACCTGCGTTCATAACTTGGGTAGTCAGCACAATTCTTATCGTGCTCATTGCTTTGAAATCCACCCTAGTAATTGAACTTGATGAGAATGAATTGAGAGCAGGCCCTGCTCATATAGAACTTAAATACCTTGGCCAGGCCACAGCGCTTGATAGCAAGGAAATGGGCCGACTTCGCACTCGCGACGCCGACCCAGCTTCTTTTCTAATCTTTAGATTTTGGCGATCAACCGGCGTGAAAGTTGAAATCAACGATCCGCGCGATCAAACCCCGTATTGGTTAATTACTTCAAAGCGAAATAAAGAACTTGCCGAAATTCTTAAGCGTTAAGAACATTCCTTACAAACTGCAGTAGCGCCTTCGCCTTTTGCTAATTGAGTACTGTGATGTACCAAGAAACAACGTGAGCAAGTAAATTCATCAACTTGCTTAGGAACTACGCGAACAGAAAGTTCTTCACCAGATAAATCAGCACCTGGCAGCTCAAGGCTCTCAGCAGCTTCTGCTTCATCGACATCAATCTGACCGGATTGAGCATCGACGCGTTGCGCCTTTAACTCCTCAAGCGATTCTTCATGTAACTCTTCATCGGTTTTTCTGGGGGTGTCATAATCGGTTGCCATTGCTCTCACCTTCTTTCCAAACTAAGTCGAAGCCAAATCACTGGCAAACGCCGCTGGAAATACCCAGCGGGCGCATAGTGGCGCATTACTGCCTGGTTTAACTAATTGAACCCTCGGCGTGTCGCAAATATTCCCGTCACATGAGTGCTGTCTGAGTAGTTACCGAACGATTTCTTCGATCTCCTTGGCTAATCCCCCATCAACGCGTGCATGCAATGAGGTTCCTTCAGGCAAATACTCTTCACGCAAAATTTCACCACGTTCGTGAATCGCACTCACCAGATCGCCACGGTCATAAGGGATCACAGTATTGATTTCAATTTTCGGTCTAGGCAAAGAACTTTCAATTGCGTGAATTAAGCCTTCAATTCCAAAACCAGTACGAACTGAGAAGGCATAGCTATTTGGTTCAGTACGCAGAATCTGCATGACCATCTCGGGGTCAGAGATATCAACTTTATTGATCGCAATAATCTCTGGAATCTCAGCGCCACCAATTTCAGTGATTACTTCACGCACTGCCCTAATTTGTTCAAACGGATCAGAGTGCGAACCATCAACAACGTGAACAATTAAATCTGAACCAGATACTTCCTCTAGCGTTGATTTGAACGCATCGATTAATTGATGCGGCAAGTGTCGAACAAAACCAACTGTGTCTGACAAGGTATAGATGCGGCCATCTGAGGTGTGTGATTGGCGAACCGTTGGATCAAGAGTTGCAAATAGCGCGTTCTCAACTAACACGCCAGCATCAGTTAATTTGTTTAACAGCGAAGATTTGCCAGCATTGGTATAGCCGGCAATTGCTACGGATGGAATGTTATTGCGACGACGTTCCTGTCGCTTAGTGTCACGCGAAACTTTCATCTCGGCAATCTCGCGACGAAGCTTTGCCATCTTGTCGCGAATACGACGACGATCAGTTTCAATTTTAGTTTCACCAGGGCCGCGACCACCGATACCGGCGCCACCCGCTGCGCGACCACCAACTTGGCGTGAGAGTGATTCACCCCAACCACGCAGACGTGGCAATAGATATGAAATCTGAGCAAGTTCAACTTGTGCCTTACCTTCTTTACTTTTCGCATGCTGTGCGAAAATATCAAGAATCAAAGCGGTGCGATCAATTACCTTTACTTTAACTTTTTCTTCTAACTGTCGAAGTTGTGATGGTGAAAGTTCGCCATCACAAATTACAGTATCTGCACCAGTTGCAACAACTACTTGTCGAAGTTCAACAACTTTTCCAGATCCAATATAAGTTGCTGGGTCTGGTTTATCTCTGCGCTGAATTAAACCTTCCATTACTTCGGAACCAGCGGTCTCGGCGAGTGCTTTCAACTCAGCTAGGGAGTTCTCAGCCATCGTCGAGTTACCTTCAGTCCAGACGCCAACCAAGACTACTTTTTCTAACTGGAGCTCGCGATACTCAGCTTCAAAAATATCTTGTAGCTGGGTTGAAAAACCTTTAACACGGCGGAGCGCATTACGTTCTACTAAATCAGGTTGAATACTTTCGGCGTAATCATCGCTATCAGCTGAATCGAATTCGGCAGCAACTCTCGCACTTTCGGCAAGCAG
>CAJAFH010000227.1 GCA_903939005.1 uncultured Actinomycetes bacterium
ATGCAGTTGTAACTGATTCAGATATTCAAGAGCAGATCGATGAGCTAGCAAAGCGTTTCGGAACTCTAACAACAGTTGAGCGCGCTGCTAAAGATGGCGACTTTGTAACGATTGATTTGTTGGCAAAGATTAATGGCGAAGAAATCGACGGCGGCAAGGCTTCTGATATCTCTTATGAAGTTGGCTCAAACCGCATGATCGATGGCCTTGATGCAACACTTGTTGGATTAGTAGCAGGAGATACAAAAACTTTTAACACTCAACTAGTTGGTCAAGCCGATGGCGAAACCGGCGATGTTGATGTTGCGGTTAAGGTTGTAAAAGAGCGCATCCTTCCTGCAATCGATGATGCTTTCGCAAAGCTTGCAAGCGAGTTTGATACTTTGGCCGAATTAAATGCCGACACTGCAACTCGACTAGAGCGTTTGAAGAAGATGGAACAAGGTGCCCAAGCACGCGATCTACTTCTTGAGAAGTTAATCAAAGATCTTGATATTCCAGTTCCAGATAAGTTAGTTGAAGATGAAGTAAATGCTCACCTAGAGCCGGAAGGTCGCCTTGAGGATGCTGCCCACCGCGCTGAGGTAGATCTCGAAGTACGTACTTCAATCAAGTCTGATTTCTTGCTTGATTCAATCGTTAAGGCTGAGTCAGTAGAAGTTAACGAGATGGAACTAACTGAATATTTAGTTCGCCAATCACAGCGTTACGGAATGGCACCAGAGCAATTCGCGCAAGAACTGCAGAAGCAAGGTCAGATCGCCACATTGGTTGCTGAAGTTGCTCGCTCGAAGGCTTTGGCCGGAGTACTTGGCCGCATCACAATCAAGGATGCATCAGGTGCAACCATTGATCTCGAAGCACTTCGTCCGCAGGCCGGCGAGGCAATTTCCGAAGAGGCTGCTGAATAATTCCTCCGCTGTAAGCGAACACGGCAAATCTACGCATGATTTGTCCGAATTAGGGAAGCATTTCGCGCCTGACATTGTTAAGGTCAATACACGCAATAAAACAGGAGGCTGTCAGTGGATTTCCAAAACCCGCAAGCTAGCGAGATAACCGCTCGCTCTTCGCACGCAAGTCCAGGTGCGCTAGACGATCAGGTTTATGCCCGCTTACTACGCGAACGCATTATTTTCTTAACCGGCGAAGTTCGCGATGAGATGGCCAATGCAATTTGTGCGCAGATTTTATTACTTGCTGCCGAAGATGCTGAAAAAGATATTTACCTATACATCAACTCACCTGGTGGTTCAGTAACTGCCGGTATGGCGATCTACGACACTATGCAATATGTGAAGAATGACATTGCAACAGTTGGCATGGGTATTGCAGCCTCAATGGGTCAGTTCTTGTTAACAGCAGGTGCACCTGGCAAGCGTTACGCGTTGCCACACTCACGCATCTTGATGCACCAACCACTTGGTGGCATCGGCGGTACTGCAACAGATATTCGTATTCAAGCTGAACAAATGGCTGCAACTAAAAAGATCATGGCTGAAATTATTGCTAAGCACACTGGTCAAAGCGTTGAGCAAATCACCATCGACTCTGATCGTGACAATTGGTTTACAGCAGATGAAGCAAAGGAATATGGCTTCGTTGATCAAGTAGTTCGATCAGCTGGTCAAGTTTCAGGTAGTGGAGGAACAGCATGAACATCAACCGAGTAAACGAGATCACTAGTCGCTACGTTCTTCCAACTATCGAAGAAAAGACTGCCTACGGTTACAAGCGCCTTGACCCTTATACAAAGTTATTCGAAGAGCGCATCATTTTCTTGGGTCAACCAATCGATGACACTGTTGCAAACGATGTAATGGCTCAGTTGTTGACTCTTGAGTCAATGGATCCAGACCGCGACATCATGATTTACATCAACTCACCTGGTGGTTCATTTACAGCGTTGACTGCTATTTATGACACCATGCAATTCGTTCGTCCAGATGTAATGACAATCTGTTTAGGTCAAGCATCTTCAGCTGCTGCAGTTATTTTGGCAGCTGGCGCTAAAGGCAAGCGTTATGCACTTGAGCACTCACGTATCTTGATTCACCAGCCATTCGCGCAAGGTGATTACGCACAAGCATCTGATATTGAAATTCAGGCTGCTGAAATCATGCGTATCCGCTTAATGCAAGAAGAGTTAATTTCTCGTCACTCAAATAAAACTGTTGCTGAAGTAACAGCCGATGTTGAACGTGACAAGATTCTTACCGCTGCTGAAGCTGTTGAATACGGTCTAATCGATCAAGTTCTCGAGAGTCGTAAGGCAAAGCCACAAGCGTAAGTAAGTAGGTTTATTGCAAGCGCATGCAATAGGTTAGGCAATGTGTTTA
>CAJAFH010000228.1 GCA_903939005.1 uncultured Actinomycetes bacterium
ATCTTGGCTCTGGTCCTGTGAAAATGTCTTTCGATTAGTTTTTTCGGAATGAAAGCGATCGGCCAAGACGACGGGCTTGGCAATTTGGTCGATCAAGTTGGCGGCAACTAACTCATCGCAGATTTTGTTGACTACTTCAAATGGAGCTCCAGTCTTGATACTGATTTCAAAACAAGTTAGCGAGCCCACAAAGTTGGCCAAGATGGCAGCAGCCCCTGGGTGACTGATTTGAATTCCCGAGCTGGCGTGCCCGATGAAATGTGATTGCGGTTTGGTGTTGCTGATCGCGGTAACGATTGCCCCTGTTTTTAAACGAGGCTTGATTTCAGAGATTTCGATTGCTGAATTAGTTGTCATGGGCGCAGAGTGCGCGTATTTGAATTCGGCTTTTCGAGTCGAGCGAGATTCTGCGCAGAACTCTCAGATTTCTTACTTGAAGTTAGTGCGAATGGCTCGCAGAGTCAGGTGCGCCCCAAATTTGAGACAGTGACGGGCAAAGCAAACGACCCGCAACGATTAACTCGATGCGGGCCGTTCGATAAAACTTTTATTGATGAAAAATTACTGAGCTTTGCCAAGGATGCGATTTACCTTGGTGCCACAGACTGGGCAAATGCCCTGAGCCATGCGACGACCAGAGTCAGAAACCTTTACAGTTCCTTCAAAATCACGCTTCGCTTTGCACTTAACGCAGTAAGCGTCACCTTTGTATGTCTCTGCCATGTGAAGCCTCCAATCGACGCGAGCATTTGTCGATGGAATTCGACGAAAGTTACTTGCGTGCAGGCTTTACGATACCCCCGCTCACGCTCAAAATGGGGGTTCTGAGCGTGGTTTGTGGGAACTTTTTTAGGCGCGCCTAAGCCTTATTTAACCTCAGGCGGGGCCAGATCGCTTTCGGCCAGCTCATAGCCGTCGAGGTAGGCCTGGGCTTTCTCGCCATCAGGGTAGGCGGCCAGGATCGCTTGAAAATCTGGGCCATGGTCGAAAAAGCGCAGGTGGATCGCTTCATGGAAGAGGACGTAGTCCTGCACATAGGCTGGGGCAAAGCGCAGGCGGTCTGAAATTCGGATACTGCGGTCGATGCCGGTGCAAGATCCCCAACGCTCACGCATCGCTCGCCAGTCGATACTGGCGGGGCGTTCGGTGATTTCGGGGGCATAGGCCTCGATTAGGGCCACGGTGCGGGCGATCAGGACAGATTTTGACGGGGTGCGATCAGCTTCGGCGCTTCGAATCCGCTCAACCATCTCGGGGACAATCGATCGCTCGTCAGCTTTACTCATTCGAGCCGGAATCGAAACTACTATCTGTCCACCTTGGCGATATGCCGAGATATTTTTCTTCCGTCGCTTAGAACGAATGACGACAATTTCACCTTGGTCAACCCCAGGCAATGTTGGTGCAATTTCAAGAGAAGTATCAACTACAGGTTTAGTTATTTGCGATTCAGCAATTGAAAATAAATCGATATTTTCAGATGAATTCATTAGCAAAAGGTAGCGTGAAAGTAGTGCATTACAAGGAAAAGAATCACTTTGTCAATGTGTGGGTCGGTTGATTCAGATTGAAAACTTCGTTAAGTTCACGCTTACGAAGTCCTCGGATAACAGTTTTATATCTGCAAGGGGAAGGCAGATATTTAACAGCGACCGGGGACTTCGCTTTTTATTTCTTGTCTTACTTAAAGTAATCCACTCAGATCATCTGGCACTTCAACGCTTGCTAAATAAAGCTGCGGATTAAGCAACTCTTCTTGGGTTGGCAAAATGCCAGACCAAATCTTGTCGCGAGTTGAGATATTGCTGAGTTCAGAAATTGATCGCCAGAAAGCACTTGCCTCACGAGCTAACCGGGGGGATACCTCTAGCCCGAGCAGTGAAGAAAATAGTTGTTTGGTTGGCGCATTAGTTGCGCGATTGCGACGTAGAGTTTCGCGCAACTTTTCCAAATTTGGCAATCGCTCACCTGCTGCAGTTGTTACTACTTCATCAACCCAGCCATCGATTAGCGCAAGTGCCACTTCTAGTTTTGTTAACGCAGCTTTTTGCGATTCAGATTCTTCGGGTGTAAATAAACCTTTATTAATTGCATTGGCAAATGACTCTGGATTATTCAAATCAATATCAGCCGAGCTAAGTGCAGAAGTAGCTTGATCTTGAATCGCGTCCATATCGATTGTGATGCCGCGGCCATAATCAGTAATTGACTGGCGCAAATATGAAACTAACCAAGGATTGTTATCAAAGAGTCGAGCAATTGCAGCTTCGCGCAGTGCGTGGAATAAGCGAACTTCGGCGATCGGCACATCAAGATCTTGCGCCCAAGCGTTAATGTTTTGCGGAATTAGCGCAGGGTGGGCCGGAGTAATTAGCGGCAAACCAACATCATGAATACCGGTAACACTGGCTGAAAGCTGACCGATTGCTTGACCTAATTGAGTTGCGATAAGTGAGCCAATAAAGCCTTTTAATAGACCGCCGATCATGTCCATTGATGCGTGTGCATTTCCAATGCCACCTAAAATGTTTTCGCCATTTGGACCTTTAAACATATTGGGATCAACGCCAGCTTCGGCCAAAAATTCTTCATTAAGTGAACCATCGGAATTAAATGCTTGATCTGCAGCTTCACTTGCTTGCGATAACAAACCAGCTAGTGCATCTGCCAACCCAGCAGCAAGTGGCTCTACAGTTTCTTGCCATCCAGCCAGCGAGGTATCAACCCAATCGGTGCGGCTTAACGCGATTCGGTTTTCAGAAGAAAGCAAAGTGAAATCTGTTTTATCATCGAGCCACAGTTGTGCCAGATCTAATGCAGTTTTTATCTCAGCAACATCATTTGCACCAACTGGTTGCGATCCATGTGCTTGGGTAAATTTCTTGGCGGTGTCGCGCACAATTGATTTTGGTAGTGGTTCTGGTTTTGCTGAATTCGAAAGTAGCGGATTAATAAATCCGGCTGGGTTAATGCCAAGTTTTTCAAACTGTTCTTTCATCTGGGCCTGCATTGCTTCGAGAGCTGCGGCAAGTTCGGCAGATTTTTCAGCGTCGTCTGAGTTATCGCTGGGTCCAAAACCAAAAGATGTCATAGCTGCCTTTCCAATCTCGCTTAACTCTGACTTATTTCAGCAAACTCTTAAAACCTGACGAACTAATACTAGTTAACCAACCCAAGTGGGCACTTTCTTCCCGAAACCTCTAGGCTAGGGCTATGTCCAACGCCTTCACCGCCTTAATTTGGTGGCTAATTCCCCTTGCCGGACTTTTAGGCGCGCTGGGTTATGTGCTTTGGGTGAGCAAATTTCAGGGCAAATTTGAGCAAGAGACTACTCGCTCAGTGACCTCTTTCCAGAAGTTCCAAGATTCCTTCCGCGAACAACAGGCACGCGATCTTGAAGCAAAAGAAAAGCCTGTCGACCCAACTGCCTAAGTGCATCCGATGAGATATTCACCGCTGCCTCGCTTAGTTAAATACTTTCTCGCATTGATTCTGGTCTTATCGCTTTTCATTCCACTGCCATTTGCAATCGTGCTACCTGGTCCTGCAACAGATGTCTTAGGCCCAGTTGTTAAAATCCCAGCTCGCTTCACCGATAAAGTTCCAGCCCCTACTGGAAAGCTAATGCTCACAACTGTTTCAGTATCCACGCCAGATGCCCAGGTCTTTGGGTTTGAAGTTTTATTACGTTGGATTCAAGCCGATGGGGTAGTAGTTCCGAAGTCAGTTATTTATGAGCCAGATGTAGATGTCGAAGAGGAAAAGAAAGCGAGCTTGGCCGAGATGGATGGCTCGCAGGACAACGCAATAGCAGCTGCATTTAATTATTTAAACAGGTACGAACCTGCACTAGCGCAATCTTTACGATCAGGTGATTTAACTAGTCGGCTAGTGAAGTTTGATTTGCCAAATACCGGTGGGCCAAGTGGTGGCATGATCTTTGCTCTCGGAATTATTGAAAAATTGGATAGCGCTCAACTTGTAAATGGCCGCTTGATTGCAGGAACTGGCACCATTAATAAAAAAGGTGAAGTTGGCCCGATCGGTGGTATCGAAGATAAATTAATCGGAGCTAAACGCGCTGGGGCCACGCTTTTTATCGCGCCAATTGATAACTGCATCGATATCACCCATATTCCAAAGGGGCTGCAGGTTGTGGCGGTTTCGACCTTGGCGCAGGCTGTGACTCTGCTTAAAAAGCCTGCTCAGGCCTTGGCCAAGTTGCCCCCGCTGAGTGGTTGTTTTAATTAAGAAGTTTTAGAGCCTAGCGGCTGTTCTAATTAGCGTTCAACCCCTAAATAAAGCAAAATTGGGTTATCCCAACGGGGTAAGTTTTTTAGAAAATGGAGAAATAGATGAGTTCGAATCCGCAATTTGATTTCGCAAAGAGCTTTGGCCGTAAGTCAGGTGGCCCTCGAGTAAGTCCTCTTTCGATCACTGTCGGAATCTTGGTAGCTGCTGCAATCGCGCTAGTTTCTCTAAGTGGTTTTTATGCAGATTGGCTCTGGTACAAATCAGTTGATTACACCAGCGTTTGGTCAACCACGCTGTTTACTAAGGTGTATCTCTTTATTGGCTTTGGATTAATTACTTCGCTATTTGTTCTACTTAATGTTTATTTAGCATTTCGTCGTCGCCCGGTTTATGTATCAATGGCCGTCGAGAATGACAACTTAGAACGTTACCGCGCACAGCTCGAACCGCTTCGCAAGGTTGCATTCGCGGGCGTCGGCGTAGCCGTATTTTATTTTGCCGGTACTGCCGGAACTTCACTTTGGCGTACATGGTTACTTTTCAAGAACTCAACCGAGTTCGGTGTTAAAGATGTGCAATTTAATTTAGATATTTCTTTTTATGCCTTCCGCTTACCATTCTGGCAATCGCTAATCTCTTGGGGCTTCTCAGCTTTAATTTTGGCAATCTTGGCATCCGGCGCTGTGCATTATTTATACGGTGGCTTGCGTCCACAATCGCGACAAGATCGCAGCACGCCATTTGCACGTGCGCAACTTTCAGTTTTGCTAGGACTAGTTGTACTTCTCAAAGGTGTGGCATATTGGTTTGATCGCTATGCACTCTCTTTGAAAGAGAACAAACTAATTACCGGTCTAACTTATTCAGATGTAAATGCGCTATTACCTGCTAAAGCAATTTTGGCTGGCATTGCAGTTATCTGTTCGCTGCTCTTCTTTGCCAATATCTTCCGTAAATCATGGTTCTTGCCAGCATCTGGCACAGCGCTGCTCGTGATTTCATCGGTATTAATTGCCGGCGTATATCCAGCAGCAATTCAGACTTTCCAGGTAAAACCATCTGAATCATCAAAGGAAGCACCATTTATTCAGCGCAATATTGATGCTACTCGTGAAGCTTATGATTTAAGTGGCGTTGAGATGAAAGATTATGCAGCAACCCTTAAGACTTCTTCGGGTCAGCTAGCAAATGATGCAGCAACAATTGCAAATATTCGCTTGATGGATCCAAATGTAATTTCAGCGACTTTCCGCCAATTGCAGCAGATCAAGCCTTACTACGCTTTCCCAGATTCACTCGATGTTGATCGTTACACCGTTAACGGCGTACAGCGCGACACTGTGGTTGCAGTTCGTGAATTAAATATCGAAGGTAATCCAAGTCGTAACTGGATTAACGATCACTTGGTTTACACCCACGGTTTCGGTTTCGTGGCAGCATTTGGTAACACCGTTGACCTAGATGGCAAGCCAAACTTTGCAGTTGGCGATCTGCCACCAACAAAGGGCCTCGGCGAATTCCAACCACGTGTTTATTTCGGTGAGAACGTTCCTGACTATTCAATTATTGGTGGCGTTAAAACTGATTCACCAGTTGAGTTCGATTTCCCAGATGACACCGCGGCCAATGGTCAGAAGAACTACACCTACACCGGTACCGGTGGAGTTCCAGTAGGTTCATTCTTTAACAAGTTAGTTTTTGCGATTAAGTATCA
>CAJAFH010000229.1 GCA_903939005.1 uncultured Actinomycetes bacterium
TCTACACCAGCACAATCTTCTTCGGTGACTATGCCGACTGGCTTATTGTCTTCAACAATCACAATGGCTCCGTGGGCACGCTTATTAAGTAAGCCAACTGCATCTGCCACAGTCTCATTTGGACTAAGCGTGATTGCGGTATCAAAGAATGTGTGACGTGATTTAACCCAAGAAATAACATCTTTAACAATCTCAAGTGGAATATCTTGCGGAATAACCGCAATGCCGCCGCGACGTGCAATTGTTTCAGCCATGCGGCGACCAGAAACCGCGGTCATGTTGGCAACAACAATTGGAATTGTGGTTCCGGACCCATCGTTAGAAGTTAAATCAACTTCCATTCGACTAGAGATTTCAGAAGCACTTGGCACCATGAAGACATCGTCATAGGTGAGATCGTGAGTTGGGTTATTTATAAATTTCACGTTGCCAAACTCTATTAGTAG
The DNA here is from genome assembly GCA_903939005.1 of uncultured Actinomycetes bacterium. Lineage (GTDB taxonomy): Bacteria > Actinomycetota > Actinomycetes > Nanopelagicales > Nanopelagicaceae > Planktophila. Next base: position 447 of record CAJAFH010000229.1, read on the forward strand.
TTAGGCGGAAAGGGAACTCAGGCTCGCAAGCTCAGCATCGCTCAGCTCGACAACCTGAACGATTTCTTCAAGTTGTTCCACTGTGCGCGCACTCGCTATAGGTGTGCTGACCTGCGGGTTTGAACGTATCCAGGCTAATGAGATGGCACCAACGGGCACGCTGTGATCTTGTGCAATCTCGCGCACTTTATCTAGCACTGCCCAGTTCTTGTCGTTATAGAACTCAGCTACGCCTTCGGCGCGAACTGATTCAACTTTCACGCCTGGGCGATATTTTCCAGATAAGAATCCGCGGGCTAATCCATAAAAAGGCATTGCATTTAAATGGTTAGCAGCAAGTACTGGTTGCTGTTCTGATTCAAATGGCTTGCGATAGATCAAGTTGTATTGATCTTGTAATCCGATGTATGACGGCAACCCATTAGCTTCTGAAATATCTAGCGCTTGTTGTAAACGTGCGCCAGTGTGCTGTGAAGCAGCTATGTAGCGCACCTTTCCGGCTGCAACTAACTCGGCGTATGCACCTAGGGTTTCTTCCATTGGGGTTTCGGTTTCATCACGGTGCGAGTAGTAAATATCAATGTAATCGGTCTGCAATCGACGTAATGAATCATCGCAAGCAGCCAAAATATTCTTAGCTGATAAGCCTGGGCGAGTGTTAAGCATTGAAACTTTCGTAGCAACCACAATTTTGCTGCGATCTCGCTTACTTAACCATTTGCCAATTATTGTTTCTGATTCGCCGCCTTGATTGCCAGGCTTCCATTGCGAGTAAACATCGGCAGTGTCGAGGAAATTTCCACCGTGAGCCGAGTAAGCATCGAGCACTTGATGTGATTCAGTTTCATCAGCGCTCCAACCAAAAACATTGGTGCCGAGGCAAAGTGGGTGAACTACTAAATCGGTCTCTGGAATCGTGATCATTTCTTTGCTACTTTCTTTAACCATTTTTTGATATCACGTTTTGTCATTTTCAATAGCATCTGCAAGACCCACTTTTTTGGGAATGTTTGAACTACACGCAGGTCTAACGCAATCAGGGCTTGTGCGGCAAGATCTACCGGAATCATTTCTATCTCTGGGTTATCTCCTACTGGCACCTTGGCATCTGCAAAACTATCTAGA
>CAJAFH010000230.1 GCA_903939005.1 uncultured Actinomycetes bacterium
CACCAAATAAGAAAACTCAAGTAATCACTTTTGAATGGTAGGAAAAAACTTTTGAAAAACACTTCCAGGTTGATTTTCAACTAGCGCTGGCGCTTTTGTGCCTTCGCTCTACGATCAAAGTAGAAATACCAAGCGTAGGCAGCTGAGATCAATAAGAACGGTGCTTGGCTAGCCAGTGATGCCAAGAAATCAATGCCTAGGCGAGTGATTGATAGCCCACTTCTTGTAAGTAACTCAATAAATGCAAGGGACGCAAAAGCAAGTGGTGGGTTAACGGCAGCAACATAACTAGTGCCATTGCGACCATATTGAACGCCACCGAAAGTAACTAACATAATTACGATTCCGGTGATGATGCCAAAACCATTACGAACTAGTAGTTCTAGGTAAGAGAAAATACCGATGAAGAAGAACTGCAAAACAATAATGCCCTCTTTTTTAAGGCCGGGGCCTGTGATTGCAATCTTACGTGCAGCTGTTGTGCTCATTATTTCTCATCCTCTTCAGCATCGATGTAATCAATTTCAAGGGCCGCGGATTTAATCGCGCGAACTTCGTCATCAACATCACTTAACGGCGCTAGTTTATTGGCTCCCGTGCTTACGCCGAGGTTCACCATGCTGCGAGCTGGCCTTAATAGCGAAGTTTCCGCAGTTTGTACCACATCGTTAAAGCCACGTTCTACCGACTTAATACGATCACCTAGCGTTGCAAGCTTTGAATGCAGTGAGCCAACGCGCTTTAGTAGCTCACTTGCATGACCTTGAATTGCAACTGCGTTATCAGCTAGATCTTGGCGACCAAAGGCATATGCCACAGTGCGCAGAAGTGCCAACATATTTGTAGGCGTGGCAATAGTTACATTCTTGGCGAAAGCCTTTTCTAGCAACATTGGATCAACGCGAAGTGACTCTGACAAGATTGATTCAAAGGGTGCGAATAGCACTACGAAATCAGGGGAGAAGGTAACGCCCTGATAATCACGCTTTGCCAGAGCTTCGACATGCTTGAGTAGATCTTTGGCGTGCTGTTGCATAAGCGAATCGCGAGTTTCTTCATCATCAGCATCGATCGCCTCTAAGAAGCGAGTAAATGGAAACTTGGAATCAATAAAAATGCGAGAGCCACCCGGAATTGCGATTTGAATATCGGGGCGAGAGATTTCATCGTTTCCACGATCTGAACTCTGTTTTTCAAAGTGAATGCCTTCGATCAAGCCAGCATTCTCAAGGAGCATTTCTAGTTGCACTTCACCGAAGCGACCACGTGTTTGAGAACTAGATAGTGCGCCCGCTAATTTGGTGGCTTGTTCAAGCAAATTCTGGTTGCCAACTTGCATTGATTCGATCTGAGTTTTGATGGCAGATTCGGCAGCGGCACGTTTTGTCTCGGCATCGGCAGTTTGGGTTGAAAGTGAATTCATACGAGTCTTGACATCATCGAGCGCTTGATTAAGAGCAGCACTTGAAGTGTTCTGGGTATTCATCGTTGCGATTTGCTGCGTTAAATTCGCAACCAGCGCCTTTGCCCCAGCAAGTTCGGCAGCGATGGCAGCCGAAGCTGAATCACCATGTGCCTGATCTGCCTTGTTTTTAAGGCTGGCAATGAAGAAACCAAGGGCTAAACCGATGGCTAAACCTGTTAGAAGAACC
>CAJAFH010000231.1 GCA_903939005.1 uncultured Actinomycetes bacterium
AGCCAATCCGCGAATCTCGCGACGTTGATGTTCCGCTATCAGCTGCCCACTTCTTCTATCACGCTGGTTGGGCTGACAAACTTGAATACGCGGGCGTTGGAACCACCACTGCCCCACATGGCGTAGTTGGCCAAATTATTCCCTGGAACTTTCCGCTACTCATGTTGGCCTGGAAAGTTGCACCGGCACTGGCCACTGGCAACACAGTTGTTTTAAAGCCAGCCGAGACAACTTCGCTAACAGCCCTCTTATTTGCACAAGTTTGTCAGCAAGCTGGATTACCTGACGGTGTTGTGAACATCGTTACTGGTGATGGCAGCACAGGTTCTGCAATTGTTAATCACCCTGGCATCGACAAGATTGCATTTACTGGTTCAACTGAAGTTGGCAAGTTAATTGCTCGCGCGGTGGCCCCAACTAATAAATCTTTAACTCTCGAGCTGGGTGGCAAAGGTGCCAATATCGTATTTGGTGATGCGGCAATTGATGAGACCGTTGAAGGAATTGTTAATGGCATCTTCTTTAACCAAGGTCATGTCTGTTGTGCTGGATCACGGTTAATTCTGCAAGAGAGCGTCGCTGATGAAGTTCTCGAAAAGCTAAAGCGCCGCATGGATAAAATCCGCGTTGGTGACCCGCTCGATAAAAATACTGATTTAGGTGCGATCAACTCTGCCGAACAGTTAGCCAAGATTCGTGAGTTAACGGCTGCCGGTGAAGCCGAAGGTGCTGGTCGCTGGAGCGCCAATTGCGCACTTCCGGAAAATGGTTTCTGGTTTGCACCAACAATATTTACTGGTGTTACTCAAGCCCATCGCATTGCGCGTGAAGAAATTTTCGGTCCAGTTCTATCTGTTCTCACCTTCCGCACCCCTGCAGAGGCCATTGAAAAGGCTAATAACACGCCATTTGGGCTCTCTGCTGGCATCTGGAGTGAGAAAGGTTCAAACATTCTTTGGGCCACTCAACAACTGCGCGCTGGAGTTATCTGGGCGAATACCTTTAATAAATTTGATCCCGCTAGCCCATTCGGCGGATACAAAGAATCTGGTTGGGGTCGCGAAGGTGGTCGTCATGGCCTTAGCGCTTACTTGAAGGGATCAGCAAAATGAGCGGTCGCCTAGAAGTTATGAAAACTTACAAGCTCTATATCAACGGCGCTTTCCCGCGCACTGAATCTGGTCGCTCTTACGAAATCACCAGCAATAAAGGTGAGTTCTTAGCCAATGCTTGTTTAGCTTCTCGAAAAGATTTGCGTGATGCCGTTGTTGCGGCTCGATCTGCTCAACCTGGTTGGGCTAAGGCAACTGCATTTAACCGTGGGCAAATTATGTATCGCATCGCCGAGATGCTCGAAGGTCGCAGCGATCAGTTCGCTCAAGAGATTTCGCTACAAACTGGCGCATCAGCTAAAGAGTCTCTGCAAGAAGTTAGCGACTCAGTTGATCTATTGGTTTGGTATGCCGGCTGGAGCGATAAGTTGCCTTCACTTGCTGGTTCCACAAATCCAGTTTCTGGTCCGTTCTATAACTTCACAGTTCCTGAAGCACTTGGTGTTGTTGGCGCGATTGCCCCAATTGATAAACCGCTACTTGGCTTCGTTGCAGCTATTGCACCAATTTTAGTTTCTGGAAACACGGCAGTTGCGTTGGCTTCTAGCACCGCTCCCCTGTCGGCAATCAGCTTCGCCGAAGTAGTTGCGACTAGTGATCTACCAAATGGCGTGTTAAATATTCTCTCTGGTCAACAAAGTGAACTGGCGCCTTGGTTTGCCTCCCACATGGATATCGATGGTTTAGATATCTCCGGGCTGCCAGTTGATCAACATGGCGCAATTAAAGAAGCTGGTGTAGAAAACTTAAAGCGAATCTCGACATTTACTGAATTAAACGAACCTGGTCGGATTCTGGCTTTCATGGAAGCCAAGACCGTCTGGCATCCAATCGGAAATTAGTTATTCTGCAGAAACCGCTAAATAGGCTGGTTTAACGACCTTTTCGATGATCGCTAAGCGCTCTTCAAATGGGATAAACGCGCTCTTTAGGGCATTAATCGTTACGCGTTGTAGATCTAGGAAATTCCAGTCAAAGGCGTTTACTAACTCATTCATTTCATGAGTCATTGAAGTATCGCTCATTAAACGATTGTCGGTATTTACGGTCACGCGAAAACGTAACTTTGCGAGAGCACCGATCGGATGCTCTTGAATCGATGCCGCGGCACCAGTTTGTAGATTAGAAGTTGGGCACATTTCAAGTGGCACCCGACGATCACGAACATATGAAGCTAAGCGACCTAGTTTGGCTTCACCACTACTAAAGTCAACATCATCAATAATGCGAACGCCATGACCTAGTCGTTCAGCGCCGCAAAGCTGAATTGCTTCCCAGATTGAAGGCAGACCATAAGCTTCGCCAGCATGTATTGTGAAGTGGGCATTCTCGCCACGCAAATATTCAAAAGTTTCCAACTGGTCACTTGGTGGAAAACCATCTTCGGGCCCGGCAATATCAAAACCGACCACACCTTGATCGCGATACTTAACTACCAACTCTGCAACTTCTTGGGATCTTTTGTTTTGACGCATGCCACAAAGCAGAGAAACTACTCGAATCTGTAGTCCTTCAGCTTTGGCATCAGCTTCGCCTAATCGATAACCTTCAAGTGTTGCTTCGATTACCTGCGAGAGCGATAAACCTTTTTCCACGAATAACTCGGGAGCGCCGCGAACTTCAGCATATACAACGCCATCGCGAGCTAAATCTAGAGCGCATTCACGAGCCACGCGAATAATATCTTCGCGACGCTGCATCACAGCAATTGTGTGACCAAAGGTTTCTAAATAACGAACTAATGAACCTGAGTCACAAGATTCGCGGAACCAAATCGCTAACTCAGCAGCATCTTTAGTTGGTAATGCGTCATAACCAATCTCATTGGCAATATCGATAATTGTTTGTGGCCGCAGTCCACCGTCTAGATGATCATGCAAAAGTGCTTTAGGCAGGCGTTTAACTTGCTCGGGAGTTGGGCGTTTTAACAAATCACTCATGCTTCAATCCGCTCTAGTACTAAGGGCATTCGATCAACGATGCCGCCTTCAACAATTATGACAGCACCTGCTAAAACCTCTAACGCGCGCTCGAAGCGAGCTGGTTCATCGGTAAATAGCGTCATGATCGGTGAACCTTGCTTCACGTAATCCCCTGGCTTGGCATGTAA
>CAJAFH010000232.1 GCA_903939005.1 uncultured Actinomycetes bacterium
CGATGTAGCTACCGATGTAATCCTGGCTTGTTCAACTGATGGTGGCGCAAAATATATTTTGGCCGGAGCCGAAGTGCTTGGTCGCCAAGTTTCTAAAGCAACCGCTGCTGTTGATACTACTACTGGTGGAAACTGGTTCGTCTCTCTTACCTTTAATGGTGAAGGCACCAAAGCATTTGGTGATCAAACTGCTCGAGTAGTTTCTTTAACCGCTCCGCAGAACCAGGTAGCGATTGTGCTTGATGGATTAGTTGTATCAGCTCCACGAATTAATGAAGCGATTCGTGGTGGCAGTGCACAGATCACTGGAAACTTTACGCAATTAGAAGCACAGGACTTAGCAAATGTTCTGAAGTACGGTTCATTGCCACTGGCTTTTGATCGTGGTGAAGTTCAACAAGTTTCACCAACCCTTGGTGCTGATCAACTTTCAGCAGGTCTGCTTGCTGGTGGTTTAGGTCTAGGACTCGTACTTCTTTATTCAGTTCTTTATTATCGTGGACTAGGTCTAGTAACAGTTGGTTCGCTAACAGTCGCAGCTGCAATGATCTATCTTCTAGTTCTTCTACTCGGCGAGTGGATCGGCTTCACACTTACGTTAGCTGGTATTGCCGGAATCATTGTCGCTATTGGTATTACAGCCGACTCTTTCATCGTTTACTTCGAACGTATTCGAGATGAGCTACGTGAAGGCAAGTCGCTTCGTTCAGCTGTTGAAACTGGCTGGGTAAGAGCCCGCCGAACTATTGTGGTGGCTGACTCGGTTTCGATCATTGCCGCAGTGTTGCTCTACTTCTTAGCTGTTGGTGGCGTTCGCGGATTCGCGTTCACGCTAGGCCTAACAACCTTGGTGGATCTACTCGTGATCTTCGCATTCACTAAACCAATGATGACGATTCTCTCAAAGTGGAAATTCTATGCAAGCGGTCATCCGCTCTCTGGTTTGTCCAAGAAGAGTTCTGGCATCGAAGAAACAAATAACGTTCAAGTATCAACCACAGGCATGGGGGCGTAAAGAAATGGCACACGGAACAACGCTAGGTGCACGTCTCTATAGTGGTGAGACTTCATTCGATTTCATTGCCTCCCGCAAACGTTGGTATGCGGTATCAGCCCTACTACTAGCCATCTCAATCGGCACAATAGTTTTCCAAGGTTTACACCTAGGTATTGAGTTCAAGGGTGGATCTAGTTACACAGTTACCAAAATTGGAGCTACTGTCGAAGAAGCTCGTTCTGCAGTTGAATCTGCTGGCGTTTCTTCCGAGGTAATCGTGCAGACCGTTGGCAACGACAAGATTCGTGTTCAAACAGGTTCGCTCACAACTGTGCAATCAAATGCAGTTCAAGATGCCCTTGCTGCCAAGTTCGCTATCAACGTCGAAACTATTGATACCCAGATAATCGGTCCTTCCTGGGGTAAAGAGATCACTAAAAAAGCTCTCTATGGTCTAATCGCGTTCTTGCTAGCGGTAATGCTTTACCTGGCAATGGCCTTTGAACCTAAAATGGCGATCTCTGCAATTGTGGCTGTTATTCACGACGTGATTATCACTGTTGGAATTTACGCTCTAGTTGGTTTCGATGTAACGCCAGCTACGGTTATCGGGTTTCTAACGATTCTGGGCTACTCACTTTATGACACAGTTATTGTCTTCGATAAGGTTCGCGAAAATACGCGATCGATTACAACAACTGGAAAATCAACTTATTCGCAAGCGACAAACTTGGCTGTGAACCAGACCATCGTGCGCTCATTGAATACTTCAATAATTGCTCTGCTTCCAGTTGGTTCGATTCTGTTCGTTGGAGCTGGACTTCTTGGCGCAGGAACTCTGAAGGATCTTTCACTAGCCTTGTTTATCGGTCTAGCTATTGGTACTTACTCATCTCTATTTATCGCGCCACAAGTTCTCTCTGGTCTGCGCGAGCGTGAGCCAGCAATGATCGCTTTGGCTAAGCGCGTAAATGCACGTAGCGGAGTTACATCAGTTACAGCAGATGCTGGATCGGATTCGATCCAAAATCGTGGCCCACGTAACCAACCAAAACGTAAAGCCAAGAAAAAGTAATAACTTAGCTATTCAAGTAACTAACCACCGTGTTGTTAACTAGAATCC
>CAJAFH010000233.1 GCA_903939005.1 uncultured Actinomycetes bacterium
CAGCTTGTGCAGGTATCGAGATTGCAGAGAGGAATACTGCAGTCAGAAGTACGCTGGAATATGCTTTGAATTTCATGGGTTAAAAATAGCGCAGGAGTCTTTGGCCCGCATATTCTTGCGCCTGTGAGAACTCTGTTAATCAATTGCACTGTTTGGGCAGGAATAGGCCAGTTAACTGATGCACTTTTGATCAAAGATGATCGAGTTTTAGCACTTGGTCCAGATGCGCTTTCGGCCAGCGCCGATCAAACTATTGATTTAGCCGGGGCTTTTGTAATGCCGGCATTTGCCGATGGGCATGCACACCCACTATTTGCCGGTCGTGAGGCGCAAGGACCCAAAGTGAATGGGTTGCAATCTGTGGCTGAAATTGTGGCTGAAGTAAAAAGATTTGCAGATGCTAATCCGAATTCGAAGTGGATTATTGGTGGTGCCTATGAAGCAGCCATGGTCGAACGCGGTGACTTCGATGCACATTGGTTAGACGAAGCAGTCAGTGATCGCCCAGTTGTTTTACATGCAGTTGACCATCACACGATTTGGGTAAATAGCAAAGCACTTGAAATTGCCGGCATAACTTCGTTGACCCAAGACCCAGATGGCGGAACTATCGCTAGACGAGATGACGGCTCACCAAAAGGAACTTTGCGCGAACCTGCGGCGATGGATTTAATTACCAAACTAGCGCCAGAGCGAACTTTGCAAGATGAACTAGATGCAATCACCTGGGCCAGTGATCAAAACTTAGCTGCCGGAATTACCTGTTCAATGGATGCTTGGGTGGAAGATGGCATGACCGAGATCTACATTGAAGCAGCTAAGACAGGTCACCTAAAAATTGATATGAACTTAACTTTCCTGGCTCAGCCGGGCAAATGGCAAAGTCGAGTCAATTACTACAACGAGATGCGCGCACTTGTTGCAGCACTTCCAGTTGAGGCTGGCTTAACTGCTAAATCAGTTAAGTTCATCGGTGATGGTGCGTTATCTGCTGGCACCGCCGCAATTCTTGAGCCATACCTAGATGACCCAACTAGTAAAGGTCTTTTAATCTGGAGTGACGCCGAAATAATTGAGGCAGCAATAACATTTGATAAGGCAGGTTTACAGCTACATATTCACGCCATTGGTGATGCTGCTGTGCGGCAAGCACTCGATGCAATTGAAGCGGTTATTGCAAGTAATCCAAGTTGGGATCGTCGCCCAGTAATTACCCATGCGCAGCTGATTGATCCCCTTGATTTGCCTAGGTTTGCCGCTCTTGGCGTGATTGCAAACTTCCAGCCGCTCTGGACTTATCTAGACCCGATGAATAAAGAACTGATTCTGCCGCGCATTGGTGAGACTCGAAATAATCAGCAATACCAATTACGCAAGGTTATTGATTCAGGTGCTCAAGTAAGTTTTGGTAGCGATTGGCCGATCACAGATTTCACACCACTTGTCGCGTTGGCTGTGCCTGTTCATCGTCAATCCCCCGATCGAGAGCCGCCACAAGGCTGGAGTATTGAACAAGCGATTACGATCGAAGAGTCATTGCATTTCTATACGGCAGCTGTTGCTCACCAGTTATTTCGCGAAGCCGACTACGGAACTCTAGAAGTTGGCAAAGTCGCTGATTTTATAATTTTGGATCGCAATCCAATCGAAACAGATCTGCACGAGGTGCGAGATATAAAAGTCTTAACTACTTACCGACGCGGCAAGAAAGTATTACTTAGCTAGATTCCAAAGTGCCAATACTGCAAGTGCTGCTTCTTCGCCCTTGTTGCCAATTCCAAGACCAACATTTGAGCGTTCGACTGCTTGAGTTAAGTTGTCACACATCAAGACGCCAAAACCAACTGGCTTAGATTTTGCAAGTGAGACTTGCATGACGCCTGAGGTAACACCTTGGCAGATGTAGTCAAAGTGCGCAGTATCCCCGCGCATAACTAAGCCAAGAACCACAGCGCCATCAAAACCTTGGTCGAGTTTTAGCTGGGCAGCAAGTGGCAGTTCGAAGGAACCAGAAACTGTGAAAGTTTCGTATTCAACTTGTGCTGCTTTGAAAATTAGCTCTGCGCCAGCGGCTAAGTTGTCACAGATTTCTGGGTGCCATTGCGCTGAAATAATGGCGACTTTCTTGCCCTTTAGCGCCTTTAGATTGAGTGATTCTAAAGTTGGTGATGTTCCGGCCATTAGATCTCCCCTAACATGTGCTTCATTTTATCCTTCTTGGTAAGCAAATATGCGCGATTAAATTGATTAACAGCAGGTGCAACTGCGATAACTTTCACGGATCTACCACTTTTTACGATTGAATCAACTTTGGCTTGGTTATTGGTAATCAACTCAACATCTTTAATTTCCAATTGATCCAGTATTGAAATTAAGTCTCGCCAATCGCGGGTATCGTTTTCATGACCCAATTCAAGATTGGCTGCGATGGTATCTGCGCCAGCATCTTGCAATAGATAAGCCTTGATCTTCTCGCTTAGCCCGATGCCGCGACCTTCTTGACCGCGCAAGTAGATGATGTAGCCAGCACCTTTTTCGGCAATCAGATCAAATGAACTCTTTAACTGTTCGCCACAATCACATCGAAGTGAACCAAAGGCATCGCCGGTTAAACACTCAGAATGCGCTCTAACCAGAGTTGGCGACACATCTGCTGTTGTTCCATCGCCGACAAATTTCAGCACTGCGTGATCAACACCAGCATTGCCCTTAAATGTGGCGATCTGCCAGCTACCGCTTTCGTGTGGCAACTGCGCCCACTTAATCTCTTCAGTAGTAATTGGATCCTTCGGTAAATTCTCAATCGCGTACTTAGCGAGATCTTCGATAGTGATAACTGGAATTTTGAACTCTGCCGCAAAATCAAAGAGCTGCTTGCCTTTCATAACCGTGCCATCATCATTTACTAATTCAGATAGAACGCCGGATTCACCTTGGTTAGCTAGTTGGCAAAGAGCTAGCCCAGCTTCGGTATGACCACTGCGACCAGCAAGACCAGCAGGATGTGCGATCAACGGAAATACATGGCCCGGGCGAATGAAATCTGAAGCCTGACTCTTAGCTGATGCCAACTTGCGCACGGTATTTGCTCGCTCCGTAGCGCTAATGCCTGTAGTTAAGCCTTCTCGGGCATCAATTGAGATAGTGAACGCGGTACGGCGAGAGTCTTCATTCTCTTTAACCATGATCGGTAAATTCAGATATTTGGCTTTCTTGGCGCTAATGGCCGAACAGATAATGCCTGAAGTATGGCGAATCAAAAAAGCCATATCTTGATCGGTAATTTTCTCGCCCGAGATAATCAAATCACCCTCGTTTTCGCGATTTTCATCATCGATCACGATGAGGAATTTGCCTTGGGCAAAGATCTCAACCGCTTCGGCAATATTCTTTAGCGTTCTATCCATTTTAGTTATCTCTTTTAGTTAGTCGTTCGACATATTTGGCTAGAACATCTACTTCGATATTTACTAAATCGCCAG
>CAJAFH010000234.1 GCA_903939005.1 uncultured Actinomycetes bacterium
ATCTCCATTTGTGCCACGACCACCAGAAACAACAACTTGAGCTTCAGTAAGTTCTGGTCGGCCACCTTTAACTGGCGGTGTCGATGAAGTTGTTGTTGCTAACTTTGCTGCATCTGAAACTGTGATTGAAAGATTTTCAACGGCAGGTGTTGAATCCGAAAGATCGGCTTCAATTGAGTTTGGACGCACGGTAATAATCGGGACACCGTTAGATACCTTGGAATGCACAGTTGTTGAGCCACCAAAAACCAATTGTGTTGCAGTTAAGTCTGCAGCGACATCTACCGCATCAGTGATGATTCCGGAATCAGTCGCTACCGCCACGCGACCTGCTACCTCTTTGCCATAAGCATGAGATGCAATCAGAAGTGCAGTTGGTGATTTCTGCGCAATGATTTGGGCAATCGCATCGGCTGCTGCTGCCACACCATGTGTTGCAAAGTCAGCAGATTCAACTACTAATACGTTAGCAATCGGCCCGTGCTTAACTGTTGCAGCAAGTGTTGCACCAGCACCAGGGGCTGCTAAAACAATCGCTGTAACGCTGGCATTGCGAGCTGCAGCAGTTGCTAATTCCGCAGTGGTCTTAGTGCACTTATCGCCAGCAAAATCGGCAAGAATAAATATCTGGCTCATATGAATTTCTTCTCTGTTAGGAATTTAACTAAATCATTTCCGCCATTGCCTTCGTCGGTAACTTTAACGCCAGCAGCACGAGGTGGGCGGGGTGCTGAATCTGCAACTAAAGACCAAGCAGATTCGGCTGATACTCCAACCGTTGCAAGATCACGACTATCAATTGTTTTCTTTTTCGCGGACATGATGCCCTTGAAAGATGGATAACGAGGTTCGTTAATCTTTTCGACCACGCTAACTACTGCTGGGAACTTTGCATTAATCGCATCGACGCCAGCTTCAGTTGTGCGGGTAATCGAAACTGTATTTGCGGCTGGATCAACTGAAACTGATGAGGCGAAAGTTAACTGCGCCCAACCAAGTCGTTGCGCCAACATTGCCGGCACCACACTCATACGAGCATCGGTAGATTCAGTTCCACAAATAACTAGATCAAAGCCACCATTTTTAATTACTTCAGCTAAAACTTTAGAAGTTGCGAGTGCATCAGAACCAGCAAGAGCTGCATCGCTAACTAGAATTGCATCGTTAGCGCCCATTGAAAGCGCTTTGCGGATTGCCTCAGTTGCGCGTTCTGGTCCCATAGAAACGATAGTCACGCTATTTGCGCCACCTTCTTCATTTCCACCATGAGCCTCAACAATGCGCAGCGCTTCTTCAACTGCATATTCATCGAGATCATTTAGAACGGCATCGACACCTTCGCGGTCGAGAACGCCATTGACCATCTTCTTTTCAGCCCAGGAATCTGGCACCTGTTTTACGCAAACCGCAATCTTCATAGGGCGATGTTACTGGCGGGTTTGGGCAGTGCCAACATTTAGCGAGCGGGCATAGGTCACATTTCTTCATCGAAGCGTCACTCGAAATTCACCTTACGGCTATTGCCCCGTTAAAACCCCTAGCCATGATCTGCCCATGAGAATCGCTCACATCACCAATTTCTATGGCCCAACTGCAACCGTCCAGATCGACCAACTTCATAGGTCTGCAGCGACCTACAAGAGCGCAGGTCATGAATTCATCGCATTCGTGCCCAGCTATCAATTGGCAACTATTGAAACTGAGCACGGCAAAATAATAAATCTACCTTCCCTTCGCATTCCTTTTACCGGTGGGCGCAGAATCATCGCTAATAAGAAAGCACTCAAGACCATTTTGATCTCACTTGATGTTGATCAAATCGAAATCATTAACCAACCACTTTTGAGCGGTTTAGCGAAATGGGCAGCGGGGCGCAATATAAAGGTATTGAAAAGTAATTCACCGGTAGAAGTTCTTGAAACCGATTACTTGGCTCGCCGAGATTTAATCTTAATTACTGCTTAATCCAAAGCAATCGGGCAAGATAGCCCCATGTTGCCAGCAGATCCGAGATACCTAGGTTCAACTGTCACTGAAGAAGGTACTAACTTTGCGATCTGGACGTCAGGCGCAGACGCCGTTGAACTTTGTTTATTCGATGAAGTAAATGGCGAATTAGTTGAATCGCGTTATTCACTCAGCCATCGCAATGGTCCGATTTGGCATGGTTACTTAGCAGGTGTTCGCCCCGGTCAAAAGTATGGCTATCGAGTTCACGGCCCTTGG
>CAJAFH010000235.1 GCA_903939005.1 uncultured Actinomycetes bacterium
ACGCAGTGGTTGCAACGTTGCCACGCATGACTCCAGAAATTGAAAAACGGGCACGTGATCTGGCAATTACTGGTCCGCCTCAAGAATTTGTCGGTTTAAGTGGCGCTGTGACGATTGCTATAGAACCTTTCTCATCGCATGGTTCCGATATTTTACAAGGAGCACGTTCATGACTTCATCTAGCATTTTACTTTGGTCTGTCTTGCCGTACCTGGCAATCTGTTCATTTGCTATCGGTCTAGTATGGAGATATCGCTACGACAAATTCAGCTGGACCACACGGTCTTCGCAAATATACGAAGGAAAACTTTTAAGTTTCGCTGGCCCCATGTTTCACCTTGGCCTTTTTGCTGTGATCGGTGGGCATATTGTTGGTTTATTAGTTCCACAGTCTTTCACAGAGTTGATTGGATTGAGCCAAGAGGCATATCATTTTGGTGCGGTATCGATGGGCGGACTTGCAGGTATTGCAACTGTGACTGGAATCTTCCTACTCATTTATCGTCGGCGAACAACTGCTACGGTTTTTGCTTCAACTACGAAGAACGACAAGACAATGTATGTGTTCCTAGTAGCAACACTTTTTGCCGGATGCAGTGCAACACTTTCAAGTGCGGGTGTAATTGGAGAAGAGCATAATTACCGTGAGACAGTGGCACCTTGGGTGCGCTCGATATTGTTACTACGTCCAGATGGCGCTCTTATGCAGAGCACCCCTCTTGCATTCAGAATTCATGCTGCTCTCGCGATGGCACTGTTCATTATTTGGCCTTTCACGCGTCTAGTTCACGCCCTGAGTGCACCAGTTGGATATCTATTTCGCCCATCATTGGTATATCGCACTCGTAATAACGAGGGAACAAGTGGAAATCGCAAACCTCGTCCAGGGTGGGAACGCATTAAGTATTGATACTGTTCCAATAGTCGATGACGTCCGAAGGAGTACTACGATTTCTATCCCTCCACTTGTTTATGCTGGACCTGAGTTAACTCCCATAGGCGCGCACGACTTACAAGCACAATTGTTGGATGAATATGTGCGCAATGGATAAATTGTGGAGTGCGCTCATACTTACAGGTGGCACGAGTAAGAGATTTGGGTCAGATAAATCAGAAGCCATCTTCAACGGAAAGGCACTGATTGATTTTCTGATTTCATCTCTTCCGGCCGACGTTGCCGTAGTTATTGTTGGGCCCGACCGCGATGAATTCCCTTCCACGATTCAAATGATTAAAGAAGATCCGCCTGGAGGAGGTCCTGTTGCCGGTATTGCTGCTGGCTTGCCTCTTATTGAAACAGAGTATGTGGCAGTTTTGGCAACAGATATGCCCTACTCGACAGGCTTAGTTCCACTTCTTTTGTCAGGTCTATCCAATGAGTTAGAGGCAGTCCTCGCCGTCGATGGCGAAGGTTTTCAACAGCCGTTTTCTGGCGTTTATCGAGTGTCCTCACTGTTGAGAGTTCTAGGAACCAAAGAGCTATTGATGGGTCGATCCATGCGCAGCGTGCTTGTTGAACTAAAGGTG
>CAJAFH010000236.1 GCA_903939005.1 uncultured Actinomycetes bacterium
ATCTTAGGTATTGGTGTTGACCAATTATCCGAAGAAAACCTCAGCCTCTGCGTAAAGTGAAGGATCAACGGTCTTTAGCTTGTCAGTTGCTGACGCAAGTGGAACTCGAGCGATCGAAGTTCCGTGCAGCGCAACCATCTTGCCCCAGTCGCCTTCGCTAGCGGCAGTAATTGCCATCAAGCCAAAACGAGTGGCAAGTACGCGGTCAAAGGCGCTTGGAGTTCCGCCACGTTGAACGTGACCGAGAACTACGGTGCGAGATTCGTGGCCAGTCTTGGCTTCAATTTCTTGAGCTAACCATTCACCGATACCAGATAGCTTTACGTGACCGAATGCATCAAGAGTCTGATCCTTGATCACCATGTCGCCATCTTGTGGAATCGCACCTTCAGCAATAACAATGATTGGGGCTTGTCCTTTTTCGAAGCAAGAGTTTACATATGCGCAAACCTTGTCGAGCGAGAACTTAACTTCTGGAATCAATACGCAAGCTGCGCTACTTGCCATACCTGAATGAAGTGCGATCCAGCCAGCATGGCGACCCATTACCTCAACAACTAAAGCACGGTGATGTGACTGTGCTGTTGTGTGCAAGCGATCGATTGCTTCGACTGCAATATTTACTGAAGTATCAAAACCAAATGTGTAGTCAGTGTTATTTAGATCGTTATCAATCGTCTTTGGTACACCAATAACTTTTACGCCAAGGGCATCTAGCTTGGTGGCAACACCGAGCGTGTCTTCGCCGCCGATTGCGATCAAGGCATCAATTCCGGCAGCAGCCAGGTTCTCTTTAATTCGCTCGACGCCATTTTCGATCTTAAATGGATTGGTACGTGATGAACCAAGAATGGTTCCACCCAGAGGCAAGATATCGCGAGTGTTCTCGAGCGTTAGCGGCATAGTCAAACCCTCTAGTGGGCCTTTCCAGCCATCGCGAAAACCTACGAACTCGTGACCATATTCTTTGATGCCCTTTTGAACTACACCGCGAATAACTGCATTTAAGCCTGGGCAATCTCCGCCGCCGGTGAGGATTCCAATACGCATTTTCGTAAACTCCAATATCGCTGTCAATTAGATTCGCTAAATTTAAGTTGAGAAATCTAAATATTCATATGGTCAACGTTGACGATCACAGTCTAGCCTTGCCCCATGAGCCAAAGCGAACAAAAGCTAGTTGCCGGCGTAGATTCTTCGACCCAATCTGTGAAATTGGTTATTCGAAACGCAGTTACCGGCGAGTTAGTGCGCAGCGGCCGTGCCAGTCACCCCGATGGAACCGAAGTAAATCCCACACTTTGGGCAGCTGCACTAGACCAGGCAATCGATTCTGCTGGCGGTATTGCAGACGTTTCGGCAATTGCAATTGGTGGCCAGCAACATGGCATGGTCGCACTTGATAGTGATGGCGCAGTTATTCGTGATGCACTCCTTTGGAATGACACTCGATCTGCGCAAGCTGCTAAAGATTTAAATCATGAACTTGGTGGCGATGCCGAAACTGCTCGCAAAGTTGGTTCAGTTTTAGTTGCATCATTTACCGCCAGCAAATTACGCTGGTTAGCAGATCATGAACCGGAGAACGCAAAACGCGTTGCCGCAGTTGCTCTCCCCCACGATTGGTTATCTTGGCAATTACAAGGTGGCGAAGATTTTGAAAAACTATTTACAGATCGCAGCGACGCATCTG
>CAJAFH010000237.1 GCA_903939005.1 uncultured Actinomycetes bacterium
CATGGTTACCGGCATGGTTTCGCACTTTGCCGGCATGAAAGCATCGCCAACTGAGCACTTGCCTGAGCAAATCAAAGGTATTGCCGAGAAAATGAAATCTGATTACGACATGAAACACCATGCCCAAGATGCTGGTTCGCACTTAAACATGATTGATGACGAATTTGTCCGCTGGATGGCAATCTGTGGTCCAGTTGATTTATGCGTTGAAAAGCTCAGCAAGTTAATTGATATGGGCTTAGAGCATGTTTATCTGCTTGGTGGATCACCTTATGCCGAGCCTCATGGCAAGCGAATTACAGGTGTTGTAGATATGTCTGAACTTTTTGCAGCCGAGGCTATGCCTCAAATTCGAAAGGCATATGCAAACGTTTAATTCTTTGAATTAAAAAGCGGGAGTGACCAATCGGCCACTCCCGCTTTTCTATTTACCTTTTTATTGCCAAATTACTTGGCGTTATTTGTGCACCAGCTAGCCCAAGTTAGATCAGCACCAGCGGTGCCTTTGCCCTTGAGTTGGCTGTTGAAGAAGGCAGACCATGAAGTCTGGTTCTTCCAGAGTGGAATGAAACGATCAGCTGAAGCACCAGGTGCGACCGGTGCAGTTGCAGGTGCATATTGATATTGAGCATCAGTAGCGATTACCGCATCACGTAGCCACTTCTCAACTTTATTCCAAGTTGAAAGCGTCCAAGCACGTGCGTGATAGATCGCATGGATTCCGGTTGCTGCTTCACCAATACAAGTAAATGGAGGCATTGGTGAAACGCGTGCCCAAGAGTTGTAGAACGGAGCTGGGCCAGATGGAACTCTTGCTTCTCCTGCTGCGTTCTTTGGCAACATCCGCATCTGTCCGGGCTTAGTAATCCAAAAATCGAATGCTTCGATACCTGTATAGCGAGCAGTAGTTCCTGTGAACTTATCTGAAGCACGTGATGTGTACCCAGTTGCGAAACCAAATGGATCTTTGATTCCGTAACGACCATCATCATCTAGGCCATAGTTCAATGGAATATCTGATACGAATACCTTGGTGCCATCACCAAGAGTTGTTGGAGCACCAACGGCGCCCTCAACCTGGAATGCAGTTCCGATAGCAGCTGGAACTCCGTATAGAACACCGTTCTTAACGCGATAGACGCTATTTACAGTGTCATTTAAAATCGGTACAACTGGATAAGTCTTGCCATCGTATGAGCTCTTCCAAGTTGTAAGAACTTTAGTTGGATCCGTTGGATCTGTGTAATAGAGAATCTCGCGGGAAACTAGATAGATGTATTCGCCATTACGAACGAGTTTGCGAACGTTATAACCTTCGATATTCCAAAGTTTTGCACCTTGTCGCATTCCAGGAGCAATTGGCCCACCACCAGGAACTTGAGCATAAATTGTGCCGCTAATTCGGAAATACATCTCTTTGCCATCAGGGCGTCCAGCATATTGCAGAGCAAGTTTTTGATCATCACTCTTAATTGTTAGATACAGCGCGCCGACAGAGCCGTCGTCAGCGTTTGCTTGTGCAGGTATTGAAATTAAGCCAGCTATAAGCGCTGCGCTTAATCCAATTACTTTGATCCTCTTCATAAAATCTCCTCCTCAAGAGATCGCCCAATAAATGAGCGTTGAGTAAGGAAACTCTTAAGGGTTACTGAAAGCAACAACCAAGAGGTAACGAAATTATTACGCGCTCATTTTTGTTCCGCAGCGTGAAAAAACTCAGTAAATTAAGGGGTAACCCTCAGGCTTTGGCTGGAACTCCGAAGTGATAACCCGTGGCTTCATTTAAATGTAGTTCGCGAATCTTTAAATCTCCAGCCATCTGCTTAATAGCAGCGTTTGATTTCTTGAGCACAAACGCCCGATTCTCATCGGCGCCCATCTCCATCTCCATCGCTGCGGAATGGTTGCGAGCGATAATTCGATCGTTGAGCGGCTTTTGAATTCGATGGAACTCAGCTAGCGCTAATTTAACGGCTTCCGGCTTACTGATCTCATCTGGTGCTGGAATCAATGGAATTAGCGCCTTTAAGCTAGCTATTCCCATGTTTAAGCCTTGTCCACGAGCCGGGTGAATTGCATGTGCGGCATCGCCAATTAGAACAACATTTCCAATTGCGTAATCGATCGCATGAATCATGCGAACTGGATAGAAGCCAGCTAATTCAAGTTCGCTATCTGATAATTCAGGCGCAATGCCGCCCACAATTTTCTGGCGATCCTCATTGGTAGATTTCTTCCACCAAGGAATACCCTCGTCGGCAACTGGCATAGTAACTTTAATTGTGCCATCCATACGTTGTTGAATAACTAACTGTCCATTGTCGCCTGCATATCTAAAGAAGTAGTTATCTGGGGCAAGCGCGGCAGGGCGATCAGTGAAGAAAGCAACCATTGGATGGTTATACGGATGTTCAAAACAAGGAACTCGCAACTTCTCGCGAACTGTAGATGATGCACCATCGCAAGCAATAATCATGTGAGCGCTAATCTGAACTTCATCGCCTTCACGATTGGTAGCTAGAACATTTGTGACGTTGCCATCTGTAACTTCAAGATCTTTAACTGAATATGGTTGCAAGAGCACAAAACCTGGATCAGTTTTGGCAAAGCTCATAAAAGTTGGCGTAATCATTT
Organism: uncultured Actinomycetes bacterium; assembly: GCA_903939005.1. Lineage (GTDB taxonomy): Bacteria > Actinomycetota > Actinomycetes > Nanopelagicales > Nanopelagicaceae > Planktophila. Next base: position 2,635 of record CAJAFH010000237.1, read on the forward strand.
CATGATTTATAACCAAGAAATAAGGGTATGGAATTCCCATTTCGGTGTACTCAGCTGATAGCAAAGTTTCGCCATCGGATGATCTAAATTGATGACCAATTCGCTTTGTTGCACCTGCTGCAAAGAAATGTTCTAAAACGCCCCATTCAGCAATTGCTTCAACGTTGACTGGTGAAATGTGATCGCCACGCGCTGTGTCCAAAGGACCGCCAGTGCCTTGATCGATACAGATAACTCGATGGCCAGAGTTAACGAGGGCTGCACCCATGGCGGATCCGGAGACACCGCCACCGATAATTAGGATATCTGCGTACATTTTCATGTATTTATTTAAGCGGAAAAGTCAGGCAAGGCAACAGTTGAAAACTGTGCCAACACTCACGTAAGCGTTGAGAATGGAACGCTATCTCTCATTCTTGCCATCTTCGAAGCCGCGTAAATATCCACGCCGCTCAGCCATTTCAGCACCCAAGCCGAACATATCTTCTTCAGGTGGACGCACTACTGATCGGGCACCTGGGCCATCTTCGACAGTTACATATTGCGACAAACCTCGAACCAGCACAACTGGAATCTGAGCTAACTTTCCTTTTACTAATTCCGCGGCGCTCGCAATTTCATCAGCAACAGCTGTTACTGATTGCTCAAGAGTTCGCCCTGCTGCATCTTTCTGGCCGCGATAATCAAGCAGTGTTGTAACGCCTGCTACACCGATTGCATTATCTGTTAACCCTAAGCGCCAAGCTCGACCCATTGTGTCGGTAATGATTACACCGATTGGTTTAGCAATTTTTTCAAATTCGGCACGTAAGTTACGCGCACTTAAATCGCTATCGATCGGTAACTTAAGAATCATTCCCTTGGGTGCATTAGATGCATCGACACCTGCTGCAGCCATGATCAGGCCATGTTTGGTTTCCACAATTTTCGTTGTCCCGCGCTGAGCAATAACTCGAACAGTTTCTTCATCAATGATCGCTTCGCGAGTATTACTCGGAACCATCTGTCCTTCAGCTTTGCTAACGACTTTGCTGGTGATTACCAAGATGTCATTTGCTTGCAGGGTGGGACCAACTTGAACGGCAGCGAGAATTAGCCCTGCCAGATCATCACCGGGATTAATTTCCGGAATTCCTGCGATCGGATGAACGCTAAAGTCTTTTGTCATCGCACCATCGCCATCGCTCGCATTGCAATCTCTTTCGCTGCTTGGTCATCAGTCATCAATAATGGTGCACTCTCGCACTGAATTCCTAAATTTGTAACTGCTGACACTTGCTCATCATCGGTATCTGCAATTAACCAAGCATCTAATAAATCTCCGTACTGGGCAGCAACACTGATTGCGCTAGTTTCTAAGCCGAACGCACTTAGGCACTTATCAGCCATTCCAAGTACTGGGTTGCCACCAATGATTGGTGAAACGCCAACGACTGGTGCCTTAGCAGCCATGATGGCTGCACGGATTCCGGGAATTCTTAGAATCATTCCGATTGAAACTATTGGGTTACTGGGCGGCAGAATAATCAGGTCAGCTTGTGCAATTGCATCCAATACCCCTGGTGCTGGCTTAGCTGAATCTGCGCCAATTAGTTCAAATCCAGTAGCCGGTAGCGCAGCCCGATGCTTAACCCACCACTCTTGAAAATGAATTGGTTCGCCTTCAACTAATTGCACTTGGGTCTGTACAAAATCATTTGTGGCTGGCATTAAATTCAGCCCGATCCCCCACTTGGCGCATTGCAACTTCACAATCTCACTAAGTTCAACGCCGTTATTCAA
>CAJAFH010000238.1 GCA_903939005.1 uncultured Actinomycetes bacterium
ACCACAAACGAATGAAGCGAATATTGCGTTCTTCAATTGTGCGAAGGACGAACTCTTCTTGTTTGCTGCGTTCTGGGGAGGCGCTCATGGGAGACATCTTGCCAACCCCGCGTTACGGCTGTGTTACAAAAACCGTGTCAATTAGACGGGCCTATAAGCCCTCACGCCAGCGTGAAGTAATAGGTAGGCGGCGATCTTTACCAAAGGCGCGAGCCGAAACTTTCGCGCCAGGCGGATATTGGCGGCGCTTGTATTCAGCCGTATCGACCATGCCAATAACCCGAGCAACCGTTGCGCCATCAAAGCCAGTTGCAATGATTGCCGCAATCCCCTGATCTTCATCAACATATCGCCACAAGATTTGATCAAGTAATTCGTAATCTGGCAGCGAATCAGAATCTTTTTGATCTGGGCGCAATTCGGCGCTTGGCTCTTTGCTAATTGAATTTTCTGGAATCGGTGGCACTTCACCATCGGCAACTGCTTTGGCATTGCGCCACTTAGCAAGTGTCCAAACATCAGTTTTATAAATATCTTTAATCGGGGCAAAGCCACCAACGGCATCGCCATACAAAGTTGAATAACCAACAGCTAGTTCAGATTTATTGCCAGTGGCCAAAATTAAATGACCCTCTTGATTTGAAATACCCATCAGCGCTGTGCCCCGAACTCGGGCCTGCAAATTCTCTTCGGCTAGACCTTTTAAAGTCAGTGAATTTAAATAGGCAGCGACCATCGGTTCAATCGGCACGATGCGAAAATAGATGCCGGTGTTATCGGCGAAGCTTTGCGCATCTGCAATGGAATGCGCTGAAGAATACTTGCTCGGCAAAGCCACGCCATTGACGCACTTGGCACCAATGGCATCGACCGCGATAGCCGCAACTAGCGCTGAATCAATGCCGCCAGAGAGACCAAGAGCGACACTGCGGAATTTATTCTTATAAACATAATCGCGTAGCCCTGTGACTAACGCTTTCCAAATTTCGGCTTCATCGCTAAGTCGTGGTGTGATCATTGGGGCCACTGAATTAACTGGTGAATTAGCACTTTCGGAAATAACTAAATCTGGTTTGCCAGTTGCGCCAGCGGCTGCGATATCCAAAACAATTAACTCATCGGCAAATTGTGGGGCCCGGGCAATTACTGATCCATTGGAAGCAACCACAATGGTGTCTCCGTCGAAAACTAAATCATCTTGGCCGCCGGTCATATTTACATATGCCAGTGGTGCCCCAAATTCGCGGGCTCGCTTCTGTACGAGTGCTAACCGCACATCATCTTTGTTGCGTTCAAAGGGACTGCCGTTAGGAACTACCACTAGCCCTGGCATACGAGCTGCTAGTGCATCGATTAAGCCGCCGTCTTGCCAAAGGTCTTCGCAGATTGCGATGCCGACATCTATGCCGCCGACTCGGACCAACAAAGTTTCGGTGCCCGGCACAAAGTTTCGGAACTCATCGAAAACGCCATAGTTAGGCAGATGTTGTTTTACATAGCGGGCTTTGATTTCACCGTTATGAATAATTGCCACCGCATTTTGCGGGGCACCAACTGGTTGACCTTGGCGATTTGGGGCATCGGCGATCTGATCTAAATATCCAACCACTGCAGTTATCTGGCCATGACCTTGGGCCTCTAACCGCTTTGCTAATTCGGCAATCGCGGCAATAGATGCGCTACGAAAAGATGGGCGAAGCGCTAAATCTTCAACTGGATATCCAGTTAAAACCATTTCGGGAAAAACGATTAACTCAGCGCCTTCAGCCTGCGCTGCGCCAACATAGCGGGCGATTAAATCGGCATTGCCCGCTAGATCACCCAAGGTTGGGTTGATCTGAGCTAGCGCTACCCGCAACTTCATAAGTTAAGCGTACTCGGGTAAAGTTCTACTCGTACCCGGGGACCATTTTGGCTTCGAGGAAGGTAAGAAAATATGGCTCAAGCGACCTCTCTATACGGCGGCGCCCAACATCGTCGCGTCACAATTCTTGATCTGGCCAGCGCTAAAGAG
>CAJAFH010000239.1 GCA_903939005.1 uncultured Actinomycetes bacterium
ATACATATTGTCATAATGACCAAAAAGAATTGCAAATAGCAATAAGAAGGCAGCTGGTCTATTTAGATCTGTTGCCACAACTGCCCAGATAAAGATGCCACCTTCAAGAGCGCGCAAGATTGAAGGCTCTAGCCAATCAAAACGATTAGTGGAATTTTTATTCTTAAAGAAATCTAATTGGTCATCAATTAAGTTCTGATTAACGCGCAACTTTGGCCAAGTTCGAGATTTAAGCACTCGTGCACGAAATACCAAAAGAATCGAGATAACCGCCAAAATTGGCATTATTGTGAAGGTAAAACCAGCTCCACCGATTATCGACGCAACGCTGATTACTAACCAACGTTCGCCAATCGGGAACTGAAGTGCTTTCTTAGCCCAATACTCAAGTCTAGATTTCTTAACTTTATCAACCGGCACAAATCCGTCCGATGCTTGATTAAAGTCAATGACTGGCAGGTTTGTACTGCGCACCTTATTGATTCGCGCAAAGTTGTAATCAGAGAGGTGACGAAAGGTTTGGAAAACCATCATAAACATAGCCGGTATCCAAAGGTCCCTACCGCTTTTAGCTGCGCCGTATGCCAGAGCAAAGAAGACCAGGTACTCCTTGATGCGATCAGTTATGGCATCAAGCCAGGCGCCGAGTGCTGAAAATTGGCGGGTGTATCGAGCTAGTTCGCCATCAACACAGTCAATAATAATGCTGAGCTGTAGCAAAATTGCTCCAGCAAATATTGTCCAAAAGGTTCCGCGGCTAAATTCATACGCCGAAAGCAAACCAATTGCGAATGAAATCAACGTAACTTGATTTGGTGTCATCTTTAGGCGCACCGCAGCCCAAGTAAATAACTTAGAGAACTTACGCAACACAAAAACTGAGAAGAATCCGTCATTTGCACGGTTGGCCATCTTTAAGCGTAATCGAGCAATATTCAAACCGTTTATTTCTTCTTGCACTTTCGCTTTCGCGCTTTCATCTGCACTTCGAATATATGGTGCACCTGTTAGCGAAGCTGGTGAAACAACTATCGCTGCACGAACTAGCGCTACCAAAACTAAATCAATTGCCTCACCATAAGCTTCACTATTTTTTACCTCAGTTAAAGTTGTCACTATCGCTTCTCGTTGAATCTGCGATAACCGTAAAATTCCAACAAATGTGTGATTTCCACCTTCTAGATTATGAAATTTAGAACTAGCCCCAGCCACTCGATCACCGGTAACCCGAACATCGCCATGGAAGATTGGTGCGACAAGTGCTGTTGTTGTTGAACGTGGGTAGTCAGTTAGAAGTTCCAAGTGGGGCTTGGTGATAATTGCATTTTCATCGACCAATAAGAGATCAGTGTTGCTCTCGCTAAAGATTTCAATGATTTCCGAGATCTTTGTGCTCTTATTAACGACAAGAGTCCGAAGATTTACGCTCACAACCTGTAATCTATCGTGTTGAGAGATGAAATAAAGACTATCTCGCTTTACAAGAAGAGGTAAAAATGGCGATTCAAGTTGTAATCCTGGCCGCAGGCATGGGCACTCGTTTAGGTAAGCCTTGGCCAAAGCCTTTGACGCAACTTTCTGATGGTCGCTCGATTATGCAGCAGCAAATGGAAAATGTGCAGACTGTTTTTGGTGATAAAGCACGCGTAACTGTTGTTGTTGGCTTTAAACTCGAAATGATTATGGAAGCTCACCCAACTGCCTCTTTCGTTTATAACGAGGTCTACGATCAAACCAATACCTCAAAGAGTCTTTTGCGTGCACTTCGTGCTAGCCAAGAAAGTGGTGTTCTTTGGCTAAACGGCGACGTGGTTTTTGATCATAAAGTTCTTGAGCGGGTAGCTGACCGCATTGCTGCTGATAAATCTTTTGTTTGCGTTAATACCTCCGCTACTGCTGATGAAGAAGTTAAGTACACAGTAGATGCGCAGGGACATATTAAGGAACTATCTAAAACTGTTAAGGGCGCACTTGGTGAAGCAGTTGGAATTAACTTTATTTCTAGTCGTGAGAAAGCAGATGTAATTACCCAGTTAGACGCATGTGGTGAGCAAGATTATTTTGAGCGTGGACTTGAGTTAGCTATTGAAAAACATGGCCTACAAATGGAGCCAATCGACATTTCAGATCTTTTCGCAGTTGAGGTTGATTTCCAAGATGATCTAGACCGAGCGAATAAAGGCCTTAAGTAAGCTTTAAAAATTTCCGAACAATCCGCTTTAAACGTTTTACTGCTTCATCAAATATTTCTCGAGTCGAGTACTTGTTAATTACTTTCGACTTATCGAAAGCCAATAAGGCATTTACTGCAATATCAATTGGAATTTCTGAGATTTCGCCATTAGTACCAATTAGAATCTCAGTGCTGTTTAACTTGTCCAAGTCACCATAAATTATGATTCCGAGATCATTTATTTTGGCAATACTGTTGGAGCTAAGTTTTGCTGCTTCATCCACTGCCCACTGTGGAGTGAGCAACTTTGTGCCCAGGCCGGCAAGTTGAATCTGATTGGTTAGATGTCTGATTGAACCTTCACGGATAAATACTTCATAGTCACTCCAGGCCCGGTCTTTAGGAAAAGCCTTGTTTATAGCTAATAAAAGAGCTATCTCGGGGTAATTTAATGATCTATTGGAACCTAAGCCCTTAACTTCTTTGAGAGTTCCAGCTGGTAACTTTAGAATCTTATTGAAAGAGTCGTAAAGTAAATCGGGTTCTGACTCATCAACTACCACTAAATGAATCTTTTGATTTCCGAAAGCCTTGGCCCAACGAGATATTACCTCTTCATGTCGGTGTCGCTTCCAGAATGTAGGTGTGAATTTTGGTTTCTCAGAATTATGAAAAATATCTTCCAACCATTCTTCGTAAGAAGCTTTAATTCCATATTTCAAATACTGTTGGTAAGAAGAGCCTAATAATTTTGTTAGGGGACGAATAGTAAAGATTATTTCGACATCAAAATCTTTTAAATCATTAGCCATTAAATTAAGTTGATCATCGTTTATTTCGCTGAAAAATTCACTGCTTACCACTGAATCGATCTTTTGAGCTTTAAGATTTTTAACTCGTTTTTGCCATTCAACTATCGAAGTCTGCTCGCCACCACGTTTTTTCCAACCCCAGTATCGTTCGCTTAGCGCCCATGCTTCTCGGTGGTTTGCTTTTCCTTTTTTGGTTGCGTAATTGATGCCCAAAATTCTAAGTTGGTCTGAGTGAGTAAAAAGTGCCTCTTGAATAGCAGTTGTGCCAGTCTTGTGAAAGCCGACGTGCAAATAAACTTTCTTCTTCATTAGAATCCTAGGAGTCTTACAGCATTAAGCAAGATAATTGCTACAGCTACTACTATTCCGAGTTGCCGGCGAGGCATCCAACTGACTAACTTTGCAGCAATTGGTGCCATCAAAATTCCACCTAGTGCAAGACCGCCTACAGCAGACCAATCAATATCTAGCCGATTTATATTCAGCAAGAAACCCAGGCTTGCACATATCGCTACGACAAATTCAGCAGCCGAGACAGTACCGATAACTTTTCGTGGCTCGGTCTGCGTAGTTGCTAATAGCGTTGGCGTGACTATCGGACCCCAGCCACCGCCGCCGGCGGCATCGACAAAACCGCCGGTCGCGCCTAGAAATGTGAGGTATTTGGGGTTTGTAATTTCGGCAATATTAGCTGTCGTGGGCACGAAGATATTGCGGTAAAGAAGAACCAGGCCAAGTAACAGTAAAAGAGTCGAGATGAATATCTTGCCGCCTGATAAATCAATATTAGAAAGAAATGTTGCCCCCAAGATAGCCCCGATGCCGCCCGGTATAGCAATCCTTTTTAAGATATCTCTATCAATATTTTCGCGATGCCAATGAGATGCACCTGATGCCAGAGTCGTTCCAATTTCTGCAGCATGTACGGCAGCTGATGCGACGGCGGCCGATGCGCCCAAAGTAAGAAGCAAGGTCGAACTAGTTAAGCCAAAACCCATTCCTAGTGAGCCATCTACTAATTGGGCAATAGATCCGGCTAACGCAAAGAAAATCCAATTCATAAAATCGCCGCTAGCAAAATCTTTACATTTTCAATTACTGGCTCTGTGCCATCAAGGATCAACTCGGCATGCGTTGGCTCTTCATATTCTTGTCCAATGCCGGTCATGTTCGGTATGGAGCCCGATGCTGCTTTCTTGTAGAGACCTTTAGGGTCGCGATCAATACAAACTTGAGTTGGGGTTTTAACCCAAACTTCCATAAATTTGCCAACCTCAAATAATTCACGAACTGAATCTCGATCAGCGCTAAACGGACTGACCAACGCCACAATAACAATTAACCCCGCATCGCTCATGAGTTGCGCGACATGTCCGACGCGACGAACATTCTCAGCTCGATCTGCTTGCGTGAAGCCAAGATCTTTATTGAGTCCGAGTCTTAAATTATCGCCATCAAGCACGTAGCTATGCATGCCCGCTGCAAATAATTGTTTCTCAAGTTCATTGGCAATAGTTGATTTTCCTGAACCAGATAGACCGGTTAACCAAATTACCTTGCTGCTCTGATTTTTCTGCGCAGCTCTTGCAAGCGAATCAACTTCATAGTGTTGTTCGGATACATTCTCTGATCGACGCAAAGTGTGTGAAACCATTCCGGCAGCGACGGTATTTAGGGTGACTCGATCAACCAAGATAAAACTGCCGGTATTACGCTCTTTTTTATAGGTATTTAGGGCAATTGGCGAATCAGTTGCGATGTCTACAATTCCGATCTCATTCATAGCCAAAATTTCAGAGGCTTCGTGATCGCCAGTATTTACATTTAATTTATATCTGATCGAGGTAACCATCGCCGGAACTTGAGTTGAACTAGAGATTAGGTAATAGGAACGGCTATGAACTAACTCTTTGTCGCCGAGCCAAACTAGATTTGCCCTGAACCGATCTGCTGGATTAGTGAAGTTATTAGCTAGCTGAATTGAGTCACCACGGCTTGCATCAATATCTGGTTCTAGAACTAATGTAGCTGCATCGCCATCGCCTATTGACTCGAGTTTGCCGTCGTAGGTAATAATTTCGGAGATTTTAGCTTTGCGCTTACTTGGCAGAACCACAATTTCATCGCCTAGATTAAAGGTTCCATTTAATACGGTGCCAGATAGTCCGCGGAAATTTTCAGCGCGGGAAATTAACTGGATTCCCATATGTGGCGAATCCATTACGGCATCTGCTTTATCCCAAGTTTGGATATATTCCAACAGAGTTGGGCCGCTATACCAAGGCATTGAATTACTTCGAACAATCACATTATCGCCAACTAATGCACTAACTGGAATTGCTTGATAATCAGTTATCTCTAACCGCGCGGCCACTATTGCAAGTTCCTCGACTATCGCTTGGTAAATAGATTCCTGATAACCTACGGAATCTAATTTATTTACAACAACTGCAACTCTACTTACGCCCATCAAGGAGCAGATTGTTAAGTGGCGCAGAGTTTGAGTTCTGATCCCGCGAGCTGCATCAACCAAAACCAACGCAACATCAGCGCGAGAGGCAGCTACTGCCATATTTCGTGTGTATTGCTCATGACCGGGTGCATCGGCAATTATTAATCGGCGGCCATTTAGAAGTGACATAGATCTATAAGCCACATCAATTGTGATTCCTTGTTCGCGTTCAGCCTCAAGTCCATCGGTTAAGAGGCTAAAGTCAATATCGCCGGCAACAATCGTGGATCCACTTCTGCGAACGCTTCTGGCAGCGGCAACTGTGTCGTGTGGGACGCTGTCAGTTTCAACTAATAAACGGCCTATGAGCGTGCTTTTTCCATCATCAACGCTGCCGCAGGTAACCAAGCGAATTATCGGTTTACTCATTAGAAGTAACCCTCGGTCTTCTTCTTTTCCATGGAATCTTCTTTTTCGCCATCAATTAGTCGAGTGGCGCGCTCACTTAATTTAACATTCATTACTTCTTCAACAATTTCGG
>CAJAFH010000240.1 GCA_903939005.1 uncultured Actinomycetes bacterium
CGCAAAGTATTGATATCTGGTGCTCCGGCATAACCCATTCCGGAACGCAGGCCACCGACTAATTGATGAACTACTTCGGCGACAGTACCGCGATATAAAACTTTTCCTTCGATGCCTTCGGGAACTAATTTATCTTCAGATAAAACATCGTCTTGCATATAACGATCTTTGGAATATGACTTTTGCTCGCCGCGTGATTGCATCGCACCGAGTGAGCCCATGCCTCGATAGCCCTTGTATTTACGGCCATCAATTTCAATTAGTTCGCCCGGTGATTCTTCGCAGCCGGCAAGTAGCGAACCAAGCATTACTGAATTTGCACCAGCAACAAGTGCTTTCACAATGTCGCCTGAATATTGCAGACCACCATCGGCGATCAATGGGATACCTGCTTTGCCACAAGCTTTGGCAGCTTCCATGATGGCGGTAATTTGAGGAACACCAACACCGGCCACAATGCGAGTGGTGCAAATTGAACCTGGACCAACTCCAACTTTTACGGCATCGGCGCCAGCATTAATTAAAGCTTGTGCACCTGCGCGGGTTGCCACATTGCCACCAATGATTTCGGTAGTTGGCGAAAATTTCTTAATGCGAGCAATTGCATCGAGTACTGCTCGATGATGACCGTGCGCAGTATCAACTACAACTACATCAACGCCGGCTTCAATTAGTGCCTGTGCGCGAGCAAATCCATCGTCGCCAACACCAACAGCAGCGCCAACCATGCCCACGTTCTTAACTAATTTAACGTGAGTTACTTGTTCGGCGATCGGCAAATTACGATGAATGATGCCAATGCCACCAGCTTTAGCCATTGCGATTGCGAGTTGTGACTCAGTAACGGTATCCATCGCTGAGGAAATCAACGGAACTGCCAACGTTATATTTTGAGTTAACTGAGTTGAAGTTTCGACTTCAGATGGCACAACTTCAGAAGCATCTGGCAATAAGAGCACGTCGTCATAGGTCAGGCCCATCATTGCGATCTTGTCATCGCTCATTTCGGCCTCCCCTTCAGTCGATAAGGCCAAAGTCTAACGGCTCTTTTAGGCTCCGATTGCCTGCGTAATTTCCTCACATGCACGCTGTAAATCAGCCGCAACAGTGACTTCGCTACATTGTTTTGGATTCCAGCCCGGTCCACCCAGAATAATTTTGGGAGCAGGGCGCACTGCAGGTAATTCTTCGAAGAATCGTGGGTCACCATTTTCGGTTAACTGCGCCCACAAAAATAGTGCTGGTGGCGCAGTCTTATTAATGATTCCGCAGAGCGCGGCAAGCGGGGTGCGAGCACCTAAGAAATTACTCGAAATCTCGCGCTCAGCTAGAGCTGCAGCAAGTGCATGTAGAGCTAGTGAATGAAGTTCTTCGCCCACACATGCAAGAAGAACTGGTCGAGCATTCACCGCTTCAAATTCTTCTGGTACTGCTTCGCGTAGAACTGATTTTATTAACTCAGTCAATAAATGTTCGACCTCAATGCCTTCGCCAGTTTTTTCCCAACTATTTCCAACATTGATTAGGACCGGCACGATTACGTTCTGCCAGCAGTTAATTACGCCATTTTTCATCAATTCTTGGCGCAGTGCTTGTAGTACAAATTCGCGATCTAGTGATTCGGCTGCGCGACAAATGCTGGCCACCAATTCTTCAGCAACCACGATTTCGGTCACTAGTTCTGGAATGGAAACTTCACCATTATGTGCTTTTGCTCTTTGTGCAGCATCACTTGGCGCC
>CAJAFH010000241.1 GCA_903939005.1 uncultured Actinomycetes bacterium
GCTAATAACATCCACGGTGCTTCTGATTTCTTACTTTATTATTGGCCTCCTAACACTTGGTATTGGATTAGTTGTAGGAGGGATTGTTGGGCTTTTATTTATTTTCCCTATCTTGCTCTTCATACTAATCTCGCAAATTAGAGCTACTTCAGCTGCATCCGCAGGGAAGGATTTTCAATACCCATTAGTTTTATTTCGATTGGTTAAGATTTAATCGATTGCAACCAAATCGAAGTAATCATCTTTCCAAAGATCTTCATCACCGTCAGGTAGCAAGATAACCCGCTCAGGTTTAAGTGCTTGTACTGCACCTTCATCGTGCGAAACCAGAATTACTGCACCTTGATATTCAGCCAGGGCGGCCAAGATTTCAGCGCGAGATGCTGGGTCAAGGTTGTTTGTTGGCTCATCGAGTAGCAGAACGTTGGCAGCCGATACAACAAGAACTGCGAGTGCTAAACGAGTTCGCTCACCACCTGATAAAACTTTAACTGGCTTATGAACATCATCTCCGACGAATAGGAATGAACCGAGCACATTGCGAGCTTCAGGTTCACGAATATCAGGTGTTGCAGCCATCATGTTCTCGAGAATGGTGCGTTCGAAATCAAGTGATTCGTGCTCTTGCGCGTAGTAGCCGATCTTTAGGCCGTGTCCTGCTTCGACTGTGCCGGTATCTGATTCGAGTTCGCCAGCCAAAATACGAAGCAGAGTTGTTTTACCAGCACCATTAAGACCAAGGATTACGACACGTGAACCCTTATCGATTACACAACTAACGTCGGTAAAGATTTCCAGCGAACCATATGACTTAGAGAGTTCTTCACCAGATAACGGAGTCTTGCCACATGGAGCAGGGGTTGGGAAACGTAGTTTGGCCACCTTGTCGGCAACACGTACATCTTCCAGGCCAGAACGTAGCTTCTCGGCCCGACGTAACATGCCTTGGGCGGCAGTTGCTTTAGATGCCTTAGCGCGCATTTTCTCGCCTTGCTTCTGCAGAATTTCAGCGCGCTTTTCAGCATTGGCGCGCTCTTTCTTACGGCGATGTTCATCTTGTTCACGCTGTAGTAAATAGGCTTTCCAGCCCAAGTTATAAACATCGATGACGTTACGATTGGCATCTAGGTAGAAAACTTTATTTACAACAGTTTCGATCAAGTTAACATCGTGCGAGATGATTACTAGGCCGCCGGAGTACTTGGAAAGATAATCGCGTAACCAGTTGATCGAATCAGCATCTAAGTGGTTAGTTGGCTCATCGAGCAAAAGTGTTTCGGCGCCGCTGAAGAGAATGCGAGCAAGTTCAATACGACGACGCTGACCACCAGATAACGTGGCAAGTTCGTGATCGAAAACGGCTTGCGTAACGCCAAGGGAAGTAGCAATTGCTTCGGCTTCAGCGGTAGCGGCATAGCCACCGGCAGCGCTGAATTCGTGTTCAACGCGGGTGTAGCGATCCATCGCTTTTTCAAGTGCTTCGCCTTCGGAAGTTGCCATCTCTTCTTCGACAACGCGCATACGGTGTGAAATTTGATCAAGGTTTCGAGCAGACAAGATGCGCTCGATAACACTGCCAGTTTCTTCGCCAACACGGGGATCTTGGGGCAGATAACCGATTTTGCCGGTGCGATTTACCGCGCCACCGGCCGGCATGTTTTCACCAGCTAAAACTTTGGCCAGAGTTGATTTTCCAGCACCGTTACGACCAACAAAACCGATGCGATCACCGCTGTTAATACGTACGGTTACGCCCTTAACTAGCAGGCGTGCGCCCGCGCGTAGTTCAAGGGCTTGAGTTGAAATCACGTCGCAGTCTAACTGAAGTTTAGGCGGCTGAAATACGAGATTTACGAGGGGTAGCAAATGCTTTACCGACCTCGGTTAACTCGAGTGAAACCTGAGCTTTAATGGTCTCTTCTGACTTTAATAACGCTGTTAATTCAGCGATTGTCTTCTTGAGTTCCTTGCCTTCGGTTTCTAATTCAATTTTGCTCATCTTAGTTAGTCGGCGAAGCGGCATATCGAGAATATATGTGACCTGTTCATCATTTAATTTAAAATCTTTGATCAATTTCTCTTTGGCAGCAGCTGCATCATCGCTACCGCGAATGATCTTAATTACCTTATCGATATCGATAATTGCCTTGAGCAAGCCATCAACTAGAGTTAAACGTGAGGTTGCCTTGGCTTTGCGGAATTCAGAACGACGACGCACAACTTCAATGCGGTGTTCAATAAATACTTCAAGCAACTTCTTGAGACCAAGAGTTTGAGGACGCCCATTTACTAGAGCAACAGCGTTGATCGAGAAAGCATCTTCCATTGGAGTTAACTTAAATAGTTGTTCAAGAACTTTTTCAGGCTCGAAACCATTTTTGATTTCGATAACCACGTTAGTACCAGTCTGGCCATCAGTTAAGTCGATAATGTCTGAGATTCCTTGAATCTTCTTAGCTTTAGCTAGGTCGGCAATGCGCTCAACAACTTTTTCGGGGCCGATATTAAAAGGCAGCTCCTTGATGGTGATACCCATCTTGCGAGTAGTTACCTTGCTGATTTCAACGCTAGCGCGCACCTTTACCGAACCTTTGCCAGTTTCGTAAGCATCTTGAATTCCTTCAATGCCCACAATTTCGCCGCCCGTTGGAAAATCAGGTCCTGGTACAAACTTCATTAACTGCTTAAGCGTTGCCTTAGGGTTTTCAATTAAATACTTCGTTGCCGCAATTACTTCGCCTAAATTGTGCGGCGCCATATTGGTAGCCATACCAACTGCAATACCTGAACCACCATTAACCAAAAGGTTTGGGTAGGCTGCAGGCAGAACTAGTGGCTCTTGTAATTGACCGTCGTAGTTAGGGCCAAAATCAACGGTGTCTTCATCGGTCTCGGCAACCATTGCCATTGCAGCGCTACCCAAACGAGATTCGGTATAACGCATGGCAGCTGGGCCAGAATCAAGTGAACCAAAGTTTCCGTGGCCATCAATTAACGGCAAACGCATTGAGAAACTTTGTGCCATACGAACGAGAGCGTCATAGATTGCGCCATCGCCGTGCGGGTGCAACTTACCCATTACTTCACCAACTACACGAGCACTCTTTACGTGCCCACGTTCAGGACGCAGACCCATTTCAGACATCTGGTGCAAGATGCGACGGTGAACTGGCTTTAAACCATCGCGCGCATCAGGAAGTGCGCGCGAGTAAATTACTGAATATGCGTACTCGAGAAATGAATCTGACATTTCAGAAGAAACATCAACGTCAACAATCTTGCCGGGATACTCGCCAGCTTTGGGACCAACTGGTTTTTTCGATTTTGCGGCGCTCTTAGAGGGTGTCTTTGCCGTAGCCATGGCGGTGATTCTGCCAATAAGTTGGGCTAAACCTGCGCATCTAGGGCTGGGCGCGCCCCCACGATTGCAACACACTTGGCAGCGATGGTCAGAGCAGCACCGAGTGATTGCATGAAATCAAGGCCGGCTTGGTCGGCGGCAATAAATCCAGCAGCAAAACTATCGCCAGCACCTGTTGTATCAATTACTTGAGCAGAAATTGCCGGTAATGAAATTGCCTCAGCACCACGATTAGCTGCAATAACGCCATTTGATCCTCGTTTGACCACGATGGTGGGACAGATCTGCAATAAATCTGCAATTGCTAACTCAAGATCAGTAGTTGACGATAAATATTTTGCTTCATCTTCATTTAGCAATAAGCAGTGCACTTGATTAATCCAGGCCCGAATTTCGGCAATTGGTACGCCAGCCATGCCGCCAACTGTGGCCGGATCGAGATAAATCTTTAGGCCAGCTGCTTTTATTTTGCCAATCATCTGCAGAATTCCAGGGCGAGATTTCGGATCAAGAAGTGCGTAGCCAGAAATGTAGGCCGCATTAAAAGAATCGAGTTCCGGTAGATCAGACAGAGTTAAACCGCTATTTGCGCCATTGTCGGGAAACATGCTGCGTTCGCCATCTTTATCAACGATGACAACGACTATTCCAGTTGGCGCGCCATGAACATCAATTTCAGAGTAAGTAACACCTAGACGATCAAATTCGCTGCGTACGGCAACGCCGGCAGCATCTTTGCCA
>CAJAFH010000242.1 GCA_903939005.1 uncultured Actinomycetes bacterium
CGGCAAAGATAAATGCAGTTGCGCGATCATCAGGGTCAGTGAAATCAGTTAATTTCTCAGAGCCAACAACTAAAACATTTTTTGAAGTTCCACCAGAGATTAAATCTTTTGCCATCGCTACGCCGTAACAGAAACCAGCACATGCCGCACTAATGTCGAAAGCCGCAGCTTTAGGATTTCCCATTTGTTGAATTAGTGCAGTTGCCGCACTTGGTGCTTGGAATTCATATGAAATAGTTGCAAAAATTACGGTATCAATATCGGCAATTGTTAAGTTAGCTCGTTTTAGCGCCATTTCGCAAGCAGCTTGGGCCATGCTTACAACGCTTTCATCAGCGCCAGCAAAGCGACGAGTTTCAATACCTGTGCGTTGTTGAATCCACTCATCGCTAGATTCGATGCGATCAACGATTTCAGAGTTAGGCACTTGGCGCTTTGGGCGATAAGTACCAACTGCAATTATGCGCGAATTACTGCCGGTCTTTACTTTGATGCTCATTTATGTTTCTCCGCAAACTCACTAGCTGCTGCCAAGTCGGCAGGAGATTTAAAGGCAAAAGTTTCGATCTCAGGCGCTGCGCGCTTTAGTAACCCTACTAAGGTTCCGGCCGGTGCTAATTCAATTACACCAGTAACACCTAGCTCTTGCAGACTTTTCATGCAGAGATCCCAACGTACGGGGCTCGCAACTTGGCTAATTATGCGTTCTAAAACTTCCTCACCATCTACTACGGCAAAACCATCGCGGTTAGAAATTATTGAACCAGTTGGGTCAGATGGCGAAATAGCTGCTGCACTCTTAGCTAACACTTCTTGCGCAGACTGCATATATCTAGTGTGGAAAGCACCAGCAACTGCAAGCGGGCGAATTCGAGCTCCAACTGGGGGATTATCGGCAAAAAGCGATAACTCACTGATCAAGCCAGCGGCCACAATTTGGCCAGCCCCATTGTCATTAGCTGCAACCAATCCTAGTTTCATAATTGCGTCTAGCACTTCTTCGCGGTCGCCACCAAGAACAGCTGACATACCTGTCTTTTCTAAACTAGCAGCTTTTGCCATCGCATTTGCGCGATCATTAACGAAGCGCATTGCATCGAACTCACTGATTACTTTTGCAACTGCTGCTGCGGTAATTTCACCAACTGAATGACCAGAAATGATTGGTGCTGAAACACCAAGTAGATTCGCTGCAATTAAACCGGTAGCAACAATTAACGGTTGCGCATTTGCGGTATCTCTAATTTCATCGGCATCGGCAGTCGTGCCCAGTGCAACTAAATCTTTACCAATTACTTCAGACCAACGAGAAATCGATTCGGCGCAATCGCTAATTTCTAACCAAGGCGTCAACATGCCTGGCGTTTGAGCACCTTGACCTGGTGCGATGATTGCTAACACAAGCTAAATGTTATGCGATGTTGCAGGTACTATCGAGTAACGAGCCAGATTTGCGCTGTGTGCTCTGGCACTTTGATAGTTGATCCTGGCTGAGCAATAACCGGTTCATAG
This sequence comes from uncultured Actinomycetes bacterium, assembly GCA_903939005.1. Lineage (GTDB taxonomy): Bacteria > Actinomycetota > Actinomycetes > Nanopelagicales > Nanopelagicaceae > Planktophila. Next base: position 1,513 of record CAJAFH010000242.1, read on the forward strand.
GTTGCAGTTACTTTTGCTGCATCAAAAATACAGCGATAAGCAGTAGCCCAATTTTCAGCAGGTAACTTAAATTCATGCTCAATGCGATCAGAGTTAAAATTCAGTAGCAACGCTCGTTCTGCACTAACTTCAATATAAACCGAGAGCGTGCGAGTTTCAGAGTTTTGCCATTGATGATCAATCATTTCTTCGCCAGTTAAGTTAAACCAAGCTAAATCTTTACGTTGCGTGCCTAAATCAACTTCGCCCGTGTAGAACTTGCTGGTTACATCGGAGAGATAAGTTTTAC
>CAJAFH010000243.1 GCA_903939005.1 uncultured Actinomycetes bacterium
CCATTGCAATTAACTGGGCAGCAGATGCCAGAGTTCGCTTTCGCAATAACGTTGGATCAATTTCACCAGAGAGTGCATGTAAATCAACGATGCAGTAAAAAGCATCATTGCCATCTTGCAGGGCAACCCATTGCTTTAAGGCGCCCACATAATTACCTAAGTGAAAAGATTCACTGGTCGGTTGAATCCCCGAAAGAATTCTTTTCTGAGCGCTCATGAGGTTTATTCTCGCATGAATTATGCGTTGCGTGAGATTAAAAGCTGGCCTACTCGCTTGCCTTCCATCGATAAGACAGTTATTCGCAAGCCATTTACGCTGACCACATCATTTTCCACTGGGATTCGCCCGAGAAAGTGCATCACGAAGCCGCTGGCTGTTTCATATGGACCTTCAGGTATGTCGATGCCGGCCTCATCAAGTAGATCTTCTAGTGAGGTCAAGCCATCGATTTCAAAGTCATTTGTGCGTGCTTCAAAAGCAATCTCTTGTTCGTGAACATCGTATTCATCACGAATATCACCAATTAAACATTCGACCAAATCTTCTAGCGTGATAATGCCATCGGTGCCACCATACTCATCAAGCACGATTGCTAAGTGTTGACCTTGTTTACGCATCTCAGTTAGCGCCGGCAAAATACCTTTAGTACCCGGCAAAAATATAATGTTACGTACTAACTCTTGGATTTTTCCACCAGGAGTTACTAGTGAAGTATCAAGCAAGTCGCGAACATGGATGAATCCAATTACTTCATCGGATGATCCACGCACAACTGGATATCGGGAATGTGCTTTATCAATTGCGAGCCCAATGGCCTTGCCAACTGTGAAAGACGCATCCATAAAATCTACTTCAGTGCGCGGAACCATAACTTCATGAATCTGTCGTTCTGAAGCATTAAATACTTCTTCAACGATGTCACGTTCTTCATCGCTAAGTGCAGCATGTCCAGCAACTAGATCTAGCAGCTCTTCTTCAGAAATCTGAGTTCGTTGTTCGGTTGGATCTATTCCAAAAATGCGAACCACAAAGTCAGTTGATTTTGAGAGTAACCAAATCACTGGGCGGAAGAGTTTTGCTAACCAATCGATGATGCCAGCTAAAGCCATTGCGATAGATTCGGTACGAAATAGCGCTAACCGCTTTGGAACTAACTCACCGAAAACAAGTGAGAAATAAGCGATCACGATCGTGATACCAATTAGCGATATCAGCGCTGCGATACCTTCGGGCAGCCCCAAATTTACTAACTCGGGTTCGACATAAACGCCCAACCGTTCGGCGCCGAGGGCTGCTGATAAAAATCCACAGAAAGTCACGCCCACTTGAGCTGCCGCTAAGAATCGGTTTGGATTTTCGGCCAAAGCCGCAACCCGAGCGCCCCGTTTACCCTTTAGGGCGATCTGCTTAATCTGGCTTTCACGTAGGGAGATCAGGGCGATTTCGGCAGCCACAAATATCGAGCCCAACAGAATTAAGAGAAAAACGACGGCAATATTGCCCAGAATCTGGCTAAGCGAGTGGGGCTCCATGAGATGCCCAACTATACGCGCCACGAACGGGATTTCGCTTCCGATATTGCCCTTTCCAGCACTCGGTGGGTAGCCTTTGCGCACCGATCACGGCAACCGTCGTAATCGCCTTACTCCAACGGATCGTCGGGCACGTACCTGCCCGGATAAGGAAGAAATCAAATGGCAAATGTCGTATTCGACAAAGCATCACGTATCTACCCAGGCACAACTGTGCCTGCAGTTAATGAACTCGAACTCACTGTTAATGATGGTGAATTTCTCGTTCTAGTTGGTCCTTCAGGTTGCGGTAAATCAACATCACTTCGTATGTTGGCCGGTCTTGAAGAAATCGATGCCGGTCGTATTTTAATCGGTGATCGCGACGTAACAAATGTTGCGCCAAAAGATCGCGACATCGCGATGGTATTCCAGTCATATGCGCTTTACCCACACATGACTGTTGCCGAGAACATGGGCTTCGCGCTAAAGATCGCTGGCAAGCCAAAAGAAGAACGTGAACGTCGCGTTAAAGAAGCAGCAAAGTTGCTCGACCTCGAGCCATACCTAGATCGCAAGCCAAAGGCACTTTCTGGTGGACAACGTCAGCGCGTTGCTATGGGTCGTGCGATTGTTCGCGAACCACAAGTTTTCTTAATGGATGAACCACTTTCAAACCTTGATGCCAAGTTGCGTGTTGCTACACGTACTCAGATTGCTGCGCTGCAGCGTCGTCTTGGAATCACAACTGTTTATGTGACACACGACCAGGTTGAAGCAATGACTATGGGCGATCGCGTTGCAGTATTAAAGGATGGCTTGCTACAGCAAGTTGATACTCCTCGTAATCTTTATGACAACCCAGCAAATGCTTTCGTTGCAGGATTCATCGGATCCCCTGCTATGAACCTTCTTATCGCTCCTGTTAGCGGTGGCAAGGCAATGCTTGGAGATCTAGCAATTGATGTTCCAGCATCTGCAGGATCATCTGTAACAGTTGGTGTTCGCCCAGAAGGCTTCACACCATCAGCTAAGGGCTTCCATGTTCTTGTTGAAGTTGTTGAAGAGCTTGGTTCAGATGCTTTCGTTTATGGAAAGCCAGCTGATGCCAATGTTAAGTTTGCAAATGCAACAGATGAAGGCGCTCAAGTAATTGTTCGCTGGGATCCAAAGAACCCTCCAAAGCCAGGCGAGACAATCACCGTTGAGGCTGTTAAGGGTTCAGTTCACCTATTTAACTCAACTACAGGTGAGCGCATCTAATACGGATTAAAGAAAAAACCCGCGGTGGCCATTGGCTACCGCGGGTTTTTTACTGCTTTCTTTACGCCATAGCTAACTTTAGATTGGCATCGATTGAGTTCAAGAACTCCTGAGTAGTTTGGTATGGCGCATCCTTTGAGATCAGAAGTGACAAATCCTTAGTCATCTTTCCTTGCTCAACGGTTTCGATACATACTCGCTCAAGGGTTGCACAGAACTTCGCAAGCTCGGCGTTGTTATCCAACTTTGCACGGTGTGCAAGGCCTTGTGTCCACGCAAAGATTGAAGCGATTGGGTTTGTAGATGTCGCCTTACCTGCCTGGTGATCGCGGTAGTGACGTGTCACAGTTCCGTGAGCAGCCTCTGATTCGCAGATCTTTCCATCTGGTGTCATCAATACAGATGTCATCAAACCAAGTGAGCCGTAACCCTGTGCAACGGTGTCAGATTGAACATCGCCGTCATAGTTCTTACATGCCCAGACATATCCACCTTCCATGCGCAATGACATAGCAACCATGTCATCGATCAAGCGGTGCTCATACCAAATACCTGCAGCATCAAACTGTGTCTTGAACTCTGCCTGGTAGATCTCTTCAAAGATGTCCTTGAAGCGACCATCGTATGCCTTAAGTATTGTGTTCTTAGTTGACAGGTAAACAGGGAACTTGCGGAGTTATCCGTAGTTCAATGATGCGCGTGCAAAGTCGCGGATTGAATCATCGACGTTGTACATCGCCA
>CAJAFH010000244.1 GCA_903939005.1 uncultured Actinomycetes bacterium
CAGCGAAGATACGATTTTGGGATTACGTATTGCATCCGCCCCGCTGGAAGATTTATTCTTTGGCTTTGCACTTATTCTTTCGGTAATGGCTACCTGGGTTTATCTTGGTCGCAAAGCGCATAAAAACTAACGAACAGCAATCGCCTTTACATAGGCTTTACCGGCTACGCGCATGCGGCGTGCTGTAGAAGTTTTGGCTCGCTTATTGAAAATGTCATAACCAATCGCTTCAACCTCATCGACAATGCCACAATAAAGTTCACTAGCCGCTTCGATGCAAGGACGGCTGGATCTCTCTAACTGCAAGATGCCAGGTGTAGCTTCACGTTGCAGTTGCCGTACTCGTTCGATTTGAAACTTAAGCGCTGCGGTAATTTCTGGAGTTAACTTTCGAGCTTCCAGCATTTCACGATCGACTCCGAATTGAGCTAATTCATCTTGCGGCAGATAAACCCGACCACGATCTAAGTCTTCACCCACATCGCGAATAAAGTTAGCTAGTTGAAAAGCAACGCCTAATTTTTCAGCAGGTTCATAAGCTCCTTGGCTCAAAGCCCCGAGAATTGGGACCATTTCAAGACCAATTACTGCGGCTGAGCCGTAGACATATTCCATTAAAGCTTCGTAGTTGGCATATTCAGTAACTGTTAAATCCATAGTCATTGAATGCAAGAAAGCCACAAAATGTTCGTGGGGGATATCAAAGCGAGTTACCGTATCAATTAGCGCTCGGCCAACTTGATCATTGGATTCGCCACTTTTTAACCCAGATAGAACGCTATCGCCCCAAGTTTTTAACTCAGCCGCTTTTTCGGCATCAGTTAGGGTTGAAGCTAGATCATCAACAATTTCATCGGCGTAGCGAGCAAACCCATAAAGAGCATGCACAAAAGGCCGCTTGGCTTTTGGTAATAGCAACGTGGCTAAGTAATAAGTCTTGCCATGCAGAGCATTAAGTCGTTTGCATTCTTCATAAGATGCCCGCAACTGCGGGTCAGTTATTCCGGCAGCAGTTAATTCATCCATTACTTAACTGGGCCCACAATTCGTTCAGCTGCTAAGCGACCAGAAATCAAAACCATTGGCACGCCAACACCTGGTTGAGTGCCAGAGCCAGTGAAAACTACATTCTCAAAACCTTTAGCCAGATTGCTTGGGCGGAACGGACCAGTTTGGAAGAAAGTATGCGCACTCGCAAAAGGTGCACCTGCTTCCATTCCCATTGCTTCCCATTCCAGTGGCGTCGTTAAGTGTTCAACTTCAATGGCATCGCCAAAACCGTCGTAACCGCGCTCTTCAAGAGTGGCAATCATTTGATCACGATAAGGCTTTGACTCTTTGCGCCAATCAATATCGGCAGTTAAGTTCGGTGTTGGAAATAGAACGTAGTAACTCTGCTTCCCAGCAGGAGCTAAATCTGGATCATCATGTGTTGGCACAGTGACAAGCACGCTTGGATCACTCATCAATTGCTTCTTATTAATTAGCTCATCAAAGACGCCATCCCATGATTTACCGAAGTGAATATTGTGGTGTGCGATGTGATCGTATTTCTTACTTGATCCGATCAACATGGTCGCACAAGATGGTGAGTAGCGCAGGCGCTTTACTGAGCGAGGAGTCTGACCTAATAGATCTCGCCAAGCCACAGGTAGATCAGGGTTTAAGACAACAGCGTCACAAGTAATTCGCTCGCCTTTATCGGTGATTACTGCTTTTGCACGGCCATTTTCAAAGTCAATCTTGGTAACAGTGGTGCTGTATTTGATTTCAACGCCATGCTTTTGCGCAGCGGCTGCAAGTGCGACAGGAACTGCATGCATTCCACCCTTAGGGAAGAAGACGCCGTTGACGGAATCCATGTACGCGATTACTGCATAAATTGCTAGGGCTTGTTGTGGGCTAACGCCGGCATACATGGCCTGGAAGGAGTAAACCTTTTGTAAGCGAGGATCTTTTAGGTACTGATTAACTTTTGGTTGCAACTTTCTAAAACCACCGAGAGCTACCAAGCGAGCCAAGTTAGGTGTCAATAAGTTAAGTGGTGAATCAATATTGCGATCAATAAAATCATTCATCTCGTACTTATATAACTTAGTTACAAACTCTACGTATTTGCGATAACCAGCAGCTTCGGCAGAGCTAACAGTGCGAGCAATCTCAGCTTCCATCTCTTGGGTGTTTGCGTGAACATCGATTTGTGAACCATCG
>CAJAFH010000245.1 GCA_903939005.1 uncultured Actinomycetes bacterium
GGGAGTGATCATGACTGCAGCTGAAGTAGAGCGCGAAGTCACCACCACTATCTCACTCGGAGTTCGGCCAGTAGTTGATGGTCAAGTAAATCTTGATACTTTGATCCAATCCCTTGATGCTGATAATCAAAAGGTTGTTGCTCAGGTATTGGCTGCTTCCGAACCAACTGCGCTATTACTAGTTCTAAAAGGTGCTGGACGAGGTAATCGCTTCATGGTTGATAAGGCCGGAACCACAATTGGTCGTGCTGCTGATTCGGGCATTTTCTTAGATGATGTAACTGTTTCTCGCAAGCACGCGACAATCAACTTTGATCAAGAGTTTAGTTTCACTGATTCGGGAAGCCTGAACGGTTCTTATCTAAATAACGAACGCGCGACTACGTCAGTTTTGAAGTCAGGCGATGAAATTCAAATTGGAAAGTTTCATTTAGTTTTTATTAGCAATAAAAGTAGTAGCACTAATTCCCAGTCAGATAACAAGTAAGAAAACAACGGAGATCATAAGATGAGCGTTCCAGCACGGGCATACCTCAGCATCGGTGAAGTTCTAAATAAGCTTCGCGGTGATTTTGCGGATATTACGATCTCGAAGATTCGTTTTCTGGAATCTGAAGGTTTAATAGATCCGCAGCGAACCCCTTCTGGTTATCGCAAATTCACTTCTACTGATCTTGACCGTCTGCGCTATGTGCTACTTGCACAACGCGATCAGTATTTGCCACTACGTGTTATCAAGGAAAACCTTGATGCGATTGATCGTGGTCTACAACCTTCAGCCACCGGGGGAGCCGCAGCACCTCGTCCACAGCTTGGGCTGGCAACTGTCGATGGCGAGTTTGCACCGTCTTCATTTGGCGACACCAATGACTTACGACTTAGCCGCGAAGAGCTTTTGAAATCATCTGGCATCAACGACGATCAACTAACAGAGCTTGAGTCATTTGGCTTGATTTCAGTTCGCGGCCGTCACTATGACGCTGACGCTTTGGCTATTGCCCAGGCAGTTTCAGAGATGGCTGCTTTTGGAATCGAACCTCGACACATGCGTTCATTTAAGTCAGCCGCCGATCGCGAAATTGGTTTGATCGAGCAAGTCATTACTCCTCTTGTTCGCCAGAAGAGCACCGAGTCTAAAGCTCGCGCCGAAGAAGTAACCAAGGAAATTGCAGCACTTTCAATTCGACTACATGCCTCGTTGGTGCGTAGCGGTCTACATCGTTTTCGCTAAGTAGATGTCCTCTGAAATGATTCCGATGGAGGTTATCGGCGTGCGTGTCGAGATGCCATCTAATCAACCAATAATTCTGCTGCGCGAAATTGACGGCACGCGTTTTTTGCCAATTTGGGTTGGGGCAGTAGAGGCAACAGCAATTGCATTCGCTCAGCAAGGTCTTGAGCCACCTCGTCCGTTAACTCATGACTTGATGGCTCAACTGTTTGAGAAGTTCGACGCCAGTTTGGTTGCCGTGCATATCAACGAACTTCGCGATGGCGTTTTTTACTCGACTTTGCAGATGCGTGATTCACTGGCCAACTTAGTTCAACTATCAGCCCGGCCATCTGATGCCGTAGCCCTGGCACTTAGAACTCAAAGCAATATTCTGGCCAGCTCAGACTTGTTAGATATGGCCGGCATTGAGATCCCAGAAGGTGCCGTGGTTGATGAGGGCGATTCAGGAGATCAGATTGTCGAACTAGAGGCTTTCCGCGAGTTCCTAGAGGGCATTAATCCAGATGATTTCAAAGGATAATTGAGCGTAAAACTCTAAACCTAAAGTAGAGGTTTTGACCGTGTCGGTCATTGCAACGGTGTAATTCGACTCCTACTCTTTAGCCATTAGACCCCACTAATAATTAATCGAAATGAGTTCCCCCTCATGAGTCAGACTGACTTCGAAATTGGCTACCGCGGCGCTACTGCATGCGCTGCAGCTGGAATTACTTACCGCCAACTCGATTATTGGGCGCGTACGGCTCTAGTAGAACCAAGCATTCGTAGCGCCGGGGGATCCGGAACTCAACGTCTATATGGCTTTCGCGATATTTTGGTTTTAAAAATCGTTAAGCGGTTATTGGATGCCGGTGTATCACTACAAAATATTCGCACCGCAGTTGATCACTTGCGCGGTCGCGGCGTTACAGAATTAGAACGCATCACCTTGATGTCTGATGGCGCTTCGATCTATGAATGTGCAAGCGCTGATGAAATGTATGACTTGGTGCAAGGCGGCCAAGGAGTCTTTGGAATCGCAGTAGGAAAAGTTTGGCACGAAGTTGAAGGCTCACTTTCAAACCTTCAAGGTGAGGTTAATGGTCAAATCGTCGGTGGCGAAAATAACGACGAGCTATCGCAACGTCGGGCGCGCAAAGGCGCTTAATCGCCCGTATTCTGCTCACCTTACTGATCGCTGATCAGTAGTTCTTTCGAGATCTAGGGTGAGACTGCATGAGCACGCACGAGAATTTTGAGTCACGCCACATTGGACCCTCAGCTGAACAAGAGGCAACCATGTTGCACGAACTCGGGTTTGCAGATTTAGATTCATTTATTAAATCAGTTGTTCCTGAAAATATTGCAATGGGGCAGCGTCTAGCTGATGTGTTACCAGCAGCTCTTTCTGAAGTTGAAACCATTGCAGAGTTGCGCAAGCTCGCAAACCAGAATCAAGTCTTTGATTCATTTATCGGAACTGGGTATTACGGAACAATTACGCCAGCAGTTATTTTGCGAAACGTATTAGAGAATCCAGCTTGGTACACCGCGTATACGCCGTACCAACCAGAAATTTCGCAAGGTCGCTTAGAAGCGCTCTTCGCATTTCAAACTGCGGTCTGTGATTTAACTGCGTTACCGATTGCTAATGCCTCGATGCTTGATGAGGGAACTGCTGCAGCTGAAGCCATGACTCTTGCCCGTCGAGTGTTTAATGGAGCAGATTCAGCCGTCTTCTTAATCGATAAATTCTTGCATCCACAAACGAAGGCCGTTGTGGCTACTCGCGCTAAGCCGCTAGCAATTGAAATCGTGGAGTTTGATCCGAGCGAAGCACTAACGACTATTTCTAATCAAGAAGTATTTGGCGTGCTAGTCCAGTATCCAAATACCAATGGTGAAATTTTGGATTATTCATCGCTTGCTGCGTGGTCACATGAACGCAACGCGCTGCTAATTGCGGCAACAGATTTGATGGCGCTGACATTGCTAACACCACCAGGGGAGTGGGGCGCAGATATTGCAGTAGGTTCGGCGCAACGCTTTGGCGTGCCAATGGGATTTGGTGGACCGCACGCTGGGTTTATGGCTGTGCGCAGCGGGCTAGAGCGCTCATTGCCTGGTCGGCTGATCGGGCAAAGCCTTGATGCGCATGGCAATCCAGCTTTCCGGTTAGCTTTACAAACTCGCGAACAACACATTCGTCGCGATAAGGCAACGAGCAATATTTGTACAGCTCAAGTTCTCTTGGCCGTAATGAGTGCGTTCTATGCGATGTGGCATGGAGCTGACGGTTTGAAAGTTATTGCAAATCGAATCCACGCCCAGGCCGCTTCTCTGGTTCAGGCGCTGCAGTCAACTGATCATAAAGTCTTGACCAAGAATTTCTTTGACACGGTTTTGATCGAAGTGAAAGACGCCGCGTTAATCCACCGAACTGCTAGAGCGCTACGAATCAATTTGCGTGAAGTGTCAGCAAATGTGGTCGGTATTTCATTTGATGAAACAATTACTGCCGAGCACTTAGTTCGAATTGGTCAAATCTTCGGCGTCAGCATCTCGACCCCGGCTCGTGAAGTTGCGATTAGTAACGCTCGCAAGAGCTCGTATCTAACGCACCCAATCTTTTCCACAAATCGCTCTGAAACTTCCATGATGCGTTATTTGCGCACCTTGGCAGATCGTGATTTAGCGCTAGATCGCACCATGATTCCGCTGGGTTCTTGCACGATGAAATTAAATGCAGCTACCGAGATGGAAGCTGTTACTTGGCCAGAATTTTCATCCCTGCATCCATTTGCACCGGCCGAGCAAAGTGCCGGATCCCGTCAATTAATCAAAGAGCTAAGCGACTGGTTAATTGCAATTACTGGTTATGACGCAGTTTCATTGCAACCGAATGCTGGTAGCCAAGGGGAGTTCGCTGGCCTATTAGCAATTCGCAATTATCACGATTCACGAGGAGACCAAGCGCGCAAGATTTGTTTGATTCCATCGAGTGCACATGGAACTAATGCAGCGAGCGCGGTCATGGCGGGCATGAAAGTTGTTGTAATTGAATGTGATGCCGAAGGAAATGTAAGTATCGAAGATCTTGAAGCCAAGATCGCAGCGCACAGTGGGGAAGTGGCTGCATTGATGGTTACTTATCCATCGACCCACGGAGTATTTGAATTAGAGATCTCACGAATCTGCGCACTGATTCACGATGCCGGAGGGCAGGTTTATGTTGACGGTGCGAATCTAAATGCGTTGGTTGGATTAGCCCAACCTGGAAAATTCGGGGCAGATGTTTCGCACTTGAATCTGCACAAAACATTTTGTATTCCCCACGGTGGCGGAGGACCTGGTGTTGGCCCGGTAATCACCAGAGCCCACTTGGCACCTTTCTTGCCAAACCATCCAATGGATGTCTTGGCAGGCCCCGCCACTGGTCCTGGTCCAATTTCGGCCGCACCCTTTGGTTCAGCCAGCATCTTGCCAATTAGTTGGGCTTACATCCGGTTGATGGGTGGCGCGGGATTAACCCATGCAACCCAGGTGGCGATTCTTTCGGCCAACTACATTGCACGTAAATTGCAGAACGATTTCCCAGTTCTCTACACCGGAGCTAATGGTTTGGTGGCTCACGAGTGCATTCTTGATCTGCGCGAGATCACCAAGATCAGCGGCGTTACTGTCGATGACATCGCCAAGCGTCTAATGGATTATGGCTTCCACGCCCCAACCATGAGTTTCCCGGTGGCGGGTACTTTCATGATTGAGCCGACTGAGAGTGAAGATATTGCCGAGTTGGACCGCTTTATTGCAGCTATGAAGGCGATTCGGGCTGAAATTGACCAGGTCATAGAAGGTAAAGTAGAGGTTGAGGGTTCAGCCCTGAGAAACGCGCCTCACACCATAGAGGCAGTTTTAGATCCTAATTGGGATCGTGCATATAGCCGCACGATGGGCGCCACGCCTGGAGCCCGAGAGGGGCTTATTGCGGGTGAATTAATCGGTACTCGCGGTAAGTATTTTCCTACCGTGGGTCGTGTCGATGGAGTTCA
>CAJAFH010000246.1 GCA_903939005.1 uncultured Actinomycetes bacterium
CATAAAGAAACACTAACTTCGCTTAAGAGTGAGTTAGCGGGCAAAGTAGTTATTGATTGTGTTAACCCAATGGGCTTTGATGCCGGTGGTGCATTTCCATTAGCAGTTGAAGAAGGCAGCGCATGTGCGCAAGCGCAAGGAATTTTGAATGAAAGTTATGTAGTTACCGCTTTTAACCATGTATCTGCAGTTCTGCTTTCAGATCAATCACTAGCTGAAATTGATATCGACATCATGGTCGTTGGCGATCACAAACCAGCTACAGATTTGGTGCAGCAGATGGTCGATCAAATCGCTGGAATGCGCGGAATCTATGCTGGCAAAATGCGCAACGCGGGCCAAGTTGAAGCGCTAACTGCAAACCTAATTTCCATGAATCGCCGCTATAAAACTCATGCCGGCGTTCGAGTAATTGGCGTTAACTAAGCAGTTATCTCGCCACTCTTAGCTTGGGGAAAGTAGTTCTGCCCAATACCTGATGAACGCTTTGCGATCATTACAGTGCGCTTGTAAGACATGATTTCTTCGCCATCTTGATTTAAGCCACGAGTTTTCATGCTGATGATTCCGACATTTGGGCGTGATGCTGATTCACGCGCATCTGTACAGATTGATTCAGCGTAAAGAGTGTCGCCTTCATAAAGTGGATGAGTTAACTTGATATCTGTCCAACCTAAATTTGAAACCGCATTCTGACTCATATCGATTACTGAAATACCAAGCACCATCGCAACAGTTAAACCTGAGTTAACGATTACGCGGCCGGCAGTAATTGGGTTTGACTTAGCAAATTCAGCATTGAAGTGGTTCTGGTTGGTGTTGCAAGTAAGCAACGTGAACCAAGTGTTATCGGCTTGACTGATGGTGCGGCCGAATGGATGTTGGTAGATATCGCCAACAACATAGTCTTCAAAGAACCGACCCAAGACTGCTTCATGCTTTGTCATCGCTAATCCTTTTTTTAATTCAATCGAAATGAACTGTTCCACCATCAGGAACTGCACCTAATATGGCCAAATCATACTAGATGCCCTCACGCCTAGAAAGTTCGCAGATAGTTGCGCTCGACCACAGTAAGGTGAAAACTAGGCGCATGGCAATCAATCTAGGTGGCGCTCCGCTAAACATCGCTAACGGTATTCGCGAATTCGCAATTGCATCGCCTAATCAAATTGCCATCATTGATGGTGCTAGATCAATTACCTATCGCGAGCTATTCGAACGGGCTTGTCGGTTAGCAAATGCTTTGCTTGCAGCAAATCTAAAACGTGGTGTTGCTGTTGGTGTTTTGATGGGTAACCGATTGGAATATTCCGAAGTTGCTGCCGGGTGCGCGATGGCCGGATTCCCAATCGTGCCAATTAATCCACGCCAAACTGCCGACGAAAATACTTACATCTTTGAGCACTCTGAAGCACAAGCACTTATCTACGATGCCGCACTTGCCGCAGTTCTACCAAGTAAATTGCCATCAACCGTTTGGGCAATTGATGGCACAGATGCCCACCCAAACTATGAGAATTTAATTGCCAATTATCCAGCTACCGATCCCGGCGTTGTAGTTGATGAGAACGAACCGTTCTGTATTGCGTACACCTCAGGCACAACTGGAAAACCTAAAGGTGTTTTGATTTCTCACCGCTCGCGCTGCTTAACTTTCTACGCAACTGCAATTGAGTGGGGTCTTGGCCCAGGTCGTCGCACTGTCGCTGTGGCGCCGATGTATCACGGTGCTGGTTTTGCTTTTGGCTATGGCGCGGTATTCACTGGCGGAACCTTAGTTATGCAACGCAAATTTGATCCAGAAGAAACGTTAAACATGATTGGCCAGCACAAGTTGCAAACTATCTTTTTGGTGCCAACTCATGCCCAGATGATGCGAGCACTTGGCGATGATGTGGTTTCGAATAAAGATATTTCATCATTGGAAACTATCTACTTCAATGCTGCAGCTCTGCCAGTTCCACTTAAGGAATGGGTCGTGAAGCTTTTCCCTAACGTCGAAGTGCACGAGCTATACGGTTCAACTGAAGCCGGCATCGTTACTAACTTGCGTCCAGTCGACGCTCTGCGTAAAGCAGGTTCAGTTGGTCATGCCTGGTTTATGACTGAAGTGATTGTTCTAAATGACGATGGCACGCCAACGCCAGTTGGTGAACCCGGTGAGCTTTACTCTCGTTCTCCCTACTTAATGAATGGCTATTTTAAAGATGATGCTGCAACCGAAGCCTGCACAACTGCCGATGGTTTCTTAACTTGCAACGACATCGTGGTTCGCGATGCCGAAGGTTATATTTCAATTGTCGATCGCAAGAAAGATTTGATCATTTCTGGTGGCACCAATGTTTATCCTCGTGAGATAGAGGAAGTTCTCGCGAAACATTCAGACATTGCTGAGGTTGCAGTCATTGGAATTAAGGATGAAACTTGGGGCGAGCGCGCAATTGCGATTATTGTTTCGCGAAGTGGAACAGAAATAGCAGCTGAAGAACTAGATGCCTTCTCTCGCAAATCACTTGCGGGTTACAAGATTCCTGGCGAGTTTCATTTCTTAAAAGTGCTGCCAAGGAATGCTTCTGGCAAGGTTTTAAAGACCGATTTAAGAGTTCAATTCTCGAAATAATTTGTTTAAAACTTAACCGCTTGTCTATTGCTAACAGCGTTGCTCATCGCTAATCTCAACTCTGTAACTGGAACTACTTTCCGCACTGTGGAACTTAGTAAAGGTGCACAAAACTATTTCTATCTTCAGAGGGAGATGTAAATGCGTCCACACGTAGAGCTCATTGATCAGGCAGATTATGTCTGGCATGGTGCTGAATTAATTAAGGGCAACGGTCGAGCAAGTGAGCGACGCATGAGTGTTGATGAAGAAGATGGTTCATCATCTCTTCGCGTTGATTTCCACACTGATTGGAATCGTGGTCCCGGAATTCATCACGCAAATACTGAGTATTACGTCCTAGATGGCGAGATGCGCATTGGTGGACAAACAATTGGTAAAGGTGGATACGTTCAAGCGCCACGTGGCGTGCCAATGGATTCAATCTTCTTTAAAGAGGGAACTCAAATTTTGCATTACCGCGAATATGGCGATGCCGGTTTCGATGAAGTAGATAGCGTTAATGCGCCTCGCTGGAAAGATGCGGCATACGGTGACATCACAATCGAAGATACCGAAGCTCGTCAATGGGATGAAGTTCCAAACCCAGGTCCAATGCCCGGTCTATTAATTAAATATTTAAAAGTAGATCCAATTACTGGTTTCTATACTCGCCTGGTTCACGCTCGCGAAGGTTGGACTGATCATCGCCTTGCACACCACCCATGTTATGAAGAGGCATATACCGTTTCTGGAAATATGTCATACAACTTCGGTGATCTAACAAAGGGCACTTACTTCTTCCGCCCGGCTCGCGTTAAGCACGGTCACTTCGTTTCACTCGAAGGCGGCGCAACCTGGTTACTACGTTCAGATGGTGAACTTTCTAACTGGTATAGCCAGAATGAATTCGTACGTTGGGGTGCCGACGCAGTTAATTACGGCCCTGATGGGTCTCGCATGAAATGGTCGCAATCAACTCATGATCTTGGCACAGTGCCTACATGGCGCACAGAGCATGATCTAACGAACTTGAAGGCTTCGGTTGAATACCAACGTTCAATGAACCAACCAGATGTTGATTACGTTCAACACGGAACCGGCCCAGATAAGTCACTTGTTGCGCTCGGTCTTACAGATGAGCATGGTCATTCACATGATGGCGATCATGGCCATTCACATGAAGCTTGGCCAGATCCAAAGACGCTAGAACATGCAGATGAGCGCACCGACGAAGGTGCGTACAACTGGGGTTATGGCCGTAAGTGGGAACCAGGCATGCCGATTCCAGCTCCGATAATTTCATCGCTTCCAGTGCGCTCGCGTTCACGCGGCCGCTGGGATGGCGATGGTATGTAAATGGGAATCACACTGCTTGAAGTTTTTCTCTTTATCCATGTAGTTCTATTTGTTTATTGGTTAGGCGCTGACCTTGGCGTCTACTACACATCTCGCTTTGTGGTCGACCGCAAACTCTCAACTGAAACACGTGCGATCACTGGCAAGATTATGGAGTTCGTAGATTTAAGTCCGCGCATCTGCTTAGTGCTCTTCTTGCCAAGTGGAATTTCGTTGATTTCGCTCTATGACAAGGTTCCAACTTTTGTAGCAGATTATCGCTACTTGATAATTGTTGGCGCATGGTTGGCGGGACTCGCTTGGCTATACCTAGTAATTCGTAATTACCATTCACACGGCGATCCTAAGGCGGCGCTAATC
>CAJAFH010000247.1 GCA_903939005.1 uncultured Actinomycetes bacterium
CGACCTGGTGATCACCTTTTGAGATGTTTGAAATTTTCAAAACTGGTCGTTCTGTTTTGCAGATATCCATAACCGCAGGGCAGCGCGTTGAGAAAGCACATCCGCTTGGCATATCGATTGGGCTCGGAACTTCGCCTTGTAATACAACTCGATGATCTTTAGCAGTTGGATTCATACTTGGAACGGCAGATAAAAGCGCGATCGTATAAGGATGCTCAGCTGCCTCAGGTAGTGAATCGGCAGGAAGAATTTCAACTACGTTGCCCAAGTACATAACTGCGACTCGATGTCCTACATAGCGAGCAACGGCAACATCGTGAGTTACGAAAATAAACGATAGGCCAGTCTCTTTTTGAATCTTCAAAAGTAAGTTAACGATTTGAGCCTGAATAGAAACATCAAGGGCTGAAACGATTTCGTCAGCAATGATTAACTCAGGTTTTGTCGCTAAACATCGCGCAATTGCTAGACGCTGGCGCTGACCACCAGAAAACTCATGTGGGTAACGTTGCAGATATTCAGGGCGAATGTTGACCATTTCGCAGGCTTCCATAATTCGCGCAGTTCGTTCCGCTTCATCTTTGACGCCATGAACACGAAGGACTTCATCCATCGCAGCACCGACACGTTGGCGCGGGTTAAATGAAGTGTATGGGTCTTGGAAAATCATTTGAACTTTTTTGCGGAAGCGCATTTGATCTGCTCCGCGCAAACTTGTTACGTCTTGAAGACCTTGTCCGAAATCAAAGGAAAGTTCTCCACCTGTCGGCTCATCCAATAATGCCAACATGCGTCCGAGAGTTGTCTTTCCACATCCCGATTCACCAATGACTGCAATTGTTTCACCGCGGAAAACTTCGAGATCAACGCCATCAAGAGCTTTTACGTAACCTTTGGTACGTCTTAAAACTCCACCTAGAACAGGAAAGTGCTTCTTAATCTGCCCGACTTTGTATAGAGGCGTGCGAGCGCTATTCATTTCCAGCACCTCCGGTCAGAACAGGTAGTTTTCCATTTGAGTCCAAGCGAATGCAGCGGACGTCATGACCCTGATTAACTTGCGTCATCTCAATTGTTTTCTCTCTACACGCAGCAATTACATAAGGGCAGCGACCTGCAAACTCGCAACCAACAGTTACTTCTGCCGGCGATGGCGTTTGTCCATCAACGGTTTGTAATTCAACGTTCTTATCAGCGTCTAAATTTGGAACGCTTGCCATCAACGCTTTGGTATACGGGTGTCTAGGATCGCGAAGGACTTGATCAACCGCACCGTATTCAACAACGCGACCTAGGTACATAACAGCCACGTGATCTGCAACCTCTGATACCAAGGCCATGTTGTGAGTAATAAGTATGAAAGTTTTACCTGCACTCTTTTGCAGATCTTTTAGTAGAGTCATAATCTGCGCCTGAATTGTTACATCGAGAGCGGTTGTTGGCTCATCGGCAATTACTAAGTCAGGTTCGCAGATAGTGGCAATAGCGATCATTACGCGCTGACGCATGCCCCCCGAAAACTCATGCGGGTAAGCCTCATAGCGACGTTCTGGATCAGGAATACCAAGCTTTCGAAACAGCTCAACCACCCTAGTGCGAGCCTCGTCCTTAGAGATAGGAAAGTGCTGCAAAAGACTTTCGGCTACTTGACGCCCAACTTTGTGGGCTGGATTTAGAGAAGAGAGCGTGTCCTGGAAAATCATTCCTATTTTCGCACCGCGGATATCACGCATCTGTTTTCCAAATTTTTCCAACTCATTTAACTTTAAGACCTGATCACCTTGCGAAAAGTAAATGTCACCACTGCTGACTTCACCGTTATCTGGCAGGAGTTGCATGATTGCTTGCGCAGTCACAGATTTTCCGCAACCAGATTCACCAACTACGCAAAGAAAAGAGCCACGTGGAATGCTTAGTGAAACATCGCGCAGAATATGCAACGTGTCATCTTCAACTTTGAATTTCACGTTCACGCTCTTTAGATCTAGAATTAGATCTTTACTAGTC
>CAJAFH010000248.1 GCA_903939005.1 uncultured Actinomycetes bacterium
ATCAAAATAAATGCGACAACACCAAGTGTTGTTAATAGTAGGGTTGAATCAAGATCTCCGAATGCACCGAATAGATCACCGATTAAGCCACCGGCTCCAGTTACATATGAATCAAAGCCAAGGTCTTTAGCAAATGGCGTGAAATCTTCGCGCAGCGCTTCGACAATTGCAGGAAGCACTGGCTCGTCATTTGGCAAAACTTCAGCGATTGCAGCGCCATCTAACAGAATTGAAGCCAGAACAGCTTTGCCATCTGGAGCCGGAAACGCCGTGACCTGGCTACCGGGTAACAAATACTTTGAAAGCGGAACATCGGTGCCGCCTAGTTTTAAGTCAGGCACAGTTTCGAGATGAGCATTTATCTGCTGTAGAACTTCTGGGCCAACACTTCCTTCAAGTAAAACTAAAGTTGGAAACGCAGTTGATTCACCAGCTGCAAAACTTTCGAGCAACTTAACTGCTTTAGTTGACTCAGCGCTATCAGGCAGAAATGCTGAATTGTCATTCTCTTGAACACTAGTTAATTTGCCAAAGAGCGGCCCGAAGAAACCGGTAACGCCAAACCAAGCAATAACTACCAAGATCGCGATAGCGATCGGCTTACGCTTAGAACGCATCGTGTTGCTACTCATAGGTGAAGCTGACATTTAACTGGCCCCTTTTGCGCCAGATTTAGGAATCCGTCGCCTCGATTGGTAATGAGCGTGAGTCTACCTTTAGGCTATTGGCTATGCCCATCGAAGCCGCTCTAACTACTGGCCAAATTGCTGTAGCTCGCAGTGGGCTAGTCGATTATGAGAATGCGCTGAAAATACAACGCAATTTTCATGCCGAAATTGTGGCTGATGAACGGCCAAACACCTTAATTTTGCTCGAACATCCTTCGGTTTATACGGCGGGACGCCGAACTGACAATTCAGATCGCCCGACAGATAACACCCCAGTAATTGATGTTGATCGTGGTGGAAAAATTACTTGGCATGGGCCTGGCCAACTCGTTGGATATCCAATTGTGAAATTAGCTAATCGCCTAGATGTAGTTGGTTTCGTTCGTCAATTAGAAACTGCATTGATAAATACTTGCGAACAGTTTGGCTTGGTAGCGCTGCGCTATCCAGATCGATCTGGGGTTTGGCTGCGCGATGAAAAAGGCGATCGCAAGATTGCTGCTATCGGCATCAGAGTTGCCAAGGGTGTAACGATGCATGGCTTTGCGCTTAACGTTAATCCCGATCTAGCTGGGTTTAATCAGATTGTGCCTTGTGGAATCGCAGATGCCGATGTTACTTCAATGGCCAGAGAGTTAAACCGAGAGATTACAATTGCCGAAGTTTCACCAATTTTAGAACGTGAATTATTTGAAGTATTAACAAAGGTGAGCGCATGACAATTGCACCCGATGGCCGCAAGATGCTTCGTATCGAGGCTCGCAATGCCGAGACTCCGATTGAACGAAAGCCTGAATGGATTAAGACTCGTGCCAATATGGGTCCGGAATATACGCAACTCCGTTCACTGGTTAAGAGCGAGGGTCTGCACACTGTTTGCCAAGAAGCAGCTTGCCCAAATATTTTTGAATGCTGGGAAGATCGCGAAGCCACATTCCTAATTGGTGGCGATCGCTGTACTCGTCGTTGCGATTTCTGCAATATCGATACTGGTAAGCCGCTGCCGATTGATCGCAATGAGCCAACCAAGGTCGCTGAATCAATCAAGAAGATGCAATTGAATTACGCAACTATCACTGGCGTTACTCGCGATGATCTACCTGATGAAGGTGCTTGGTTATATGCCGAGACCATTCGCAAAGTTCATGAGCTAAATCCAGGCACTGGTGTTGAAATGCTAGCGCCAGATTTCAACGCCAATCCTGAGCTGCTAAACCAGATCTTTGAAACTCGCCCCGAGGTGTTCGCTCACAACCTCGAAACTGTGCCGCGTATCTTCAAAGAAATCCGACCAGCTTTTACTTATGACAAGTCGCTTTCCGTGATCACGATGGCGCGCGATTATGGCCTGATCACTAAGTCCAATCTAATCCTCGGGCTGGGCGAAACTCGCGAAGAGGTTTCCCAAGCTCTAGTTGATCTTCATGCAGCTGGCTGTGACTTAATCACAATTACGCAATACCTGCGCCCTACCAATAAGCATCACCCAGTTATTCGTTGGGTAAAGCCCGAGGAATTTGTGGAGCTTGCAGCTGAAGCAAAAGAAATTGGTTTCTCAGGTGTAATGAGTGGACCACTTGTTCGATCAAGTTACCGTGCGGGTCGTTTATATAAGCAAGCGCAAGATGCCAAAGCCGCCCTCAATGGCTGATCGCGTATATCCCCCAGTAATTGCAGTTCTCAAAACTGCTTGGAAATATCTTGGTTTGAAATTTACTTTTACTGGCGATGTAAACATCCCGCGTAATGGTGGCGCTATCTTGGCCATTAATCACATTGGCTATTTAGATTTTGCTCTGGCTGGAACTGCAGCCCTTCCCGTAAATCGTTATGTGCGTTTCATGGCAAAGAAAGAAATTTTCGATAACAAAATAGCTGGCCCACTAATGCGCGGAATGCATCACATCTCAGTTGATCGAGCTAATGGTTCGGCCTCCTTTGTTGGCGCTCTGCGAGCACTTCGCGCCGGTGAAATTATTGGCATTTTCCCCGAGGCCACCATTTCCAAAAGTTTTGAAATTAAGGAATTAAAATCTGGCGTAATCCGATTAGCGATGGGTGCTGGAGTTCCGGTAGTTCCCACCATCGTTTGGGGCAGCCAGCGCATTTGGACTAAAGGCGTTAAGCGAAATCTCAAGCGCAATAAGTTTCCGATTTTCGTGACTTTCGGCGAACCCATGCACTTTGCCAAAGATGCCGATGTCGAAGCTGGCGAGGCGCAGTTACGAGCGACCATGATCGAAATGCTGCATGAAGTTCAGGGGCGATATCCCGATAGCCATGCCGGCCAACGTTGGGCGCCTGCGCGTCTTGGTGGTACTGCGCCTGCTCCACTAAACTCCTGACATGTTTAAACGAAAGAAAAATAAGTCCAGCGAACCCAAGGCACCTAGATTCAAAGAGATTCGTGATGCCTACAAAATAACCAAGGCAGCCAAACCTTGGATCGGCGCAGCTATGGCTGGCATCTTTTTGGTCGGCTGGGCAATAGGAATCGCAATAGGTTTTGCAATCGGCCATCCGGTTTATCTTGGCTTTGTTTCAGCTCCTTTTGCCGCGCTATTAGCGTTCTTTGTTTTCACCCGCCAAGCAGGGTCTGCGGCTTATGCCTCGATTGAAGGACAGATTGGTGCTGGCGCAAGCGTTTTAATGTCAATCCGTAAAGGTTGGTCAACAACTCCAGCTGTAGCTGTCTCCCGCAATCAAGATATGGTCCATCGCTCAGTTGGTCGTGCCGGAATTGTTCTAACTGGCGAAGGTAGCGGTTCAGTTCGTCAACTGTTGCAAGATGAGAAACGCAAAACCGAACGTTACGCACCTGGTGTGCCAATTTATGAATTAATTGTTGGCGATCAAGAAGGACAAGTCTCACTTCGCAAGTTGCAGAAGCGGATGAAGAAGTTTCCTAAGAAACTAACTGCCAATCAAATGCGCGAAGTACGAGCTCGATTAAAGGCAGTTGGCGGAATGGCGATGCCAATTCCAAAGGGACCAATGCCAACTCGTGGAATGAAGATTCGCTAAATTTTCTAATCAGGCTCGTTCTAATTTAGTTTGACTAAATCGCTCGTGGATTCCACGACCATCTTCATCGTAGGTAATTGCGGTGATAACTATCGCCATCAAACCCGTGCGGATTAGCGCCTGACGAATAGTTGGCAATCCCCCGTGGCTGAAATCAACAACTTTTAGCCTCAATAATCTGTGCCCAAAAGAAGCTCCGGTCAGAGCAATCAAAATTGCGTATTCAGCGACAAAAATAAGTGGCGTTGATAATCGAGTCCCCACAATTCGATCGGAGTAACTTCCGCCGCCCGCAAAGAAGGCAAAAGCGATTGCATACGATGCGAGCCAATCGATAGTGATTGCTGCCAGTCTTCGGCCAAGTGTTACGCCCTCAGGGTGAGTCATGGCGCGAGCCTAGATGATTTAGCGCACAGGAGCCCAGTTATACGCTTGTCAGCGGAACATACCCGGCAAAACCCAGAATTTTTTAACATCGATGTAACACAACGGTTATGAACTTTTGCCTGCTGGGGCATAGATTTCAGCCCATAAAGCACGGCCTCAAAGGCGAGGAAACCGATCGGTTGATTCCAACAGCCATCATCTGAAAAACAGGAGAAATATGTTTAAGAATTCTGCAGAAATCTTTGCATACATCAAGAAAGAAGACGTTAAGTTCATTGACGTCCGCTTTACTGATTTGCCAGGCATCCAACACCACTTCAACGTTCCAGTTGAGTCATTTGACGAAGCAGTATTCACTGATGGTCTGATGTTCGATGGTTCTTCAATCCGTGGTTTCCAGTCAATTCACGAGTCAGATATGAAGTTGCTGCCAGTTCCAAGTTCAGCATTCATCGATCCATTCCGTGATCACAAGACTTTAGTAATTATTTTCTCAGTTCATAATCCAGTTGATGATTCAGCTTATTCACGCGATCCACGTGGCGTTGTTGCAAAAGCCGTTGACTACATGCGTTCACTTGGTTTTGCAGATACTGCGTTCTTCGCCCCAGAAGCTGAGTTCTACGTTTTCGATAGCGTTCGTTTCAAGACTGGTATCAACGAGGCTTATCACGAGATTCAATCTTACGAAGGCGCTTGGAACACTGGCGTTGAATACGATGCTGATGGCACACCAAACCGCGGATACCGTACTCGCGTAAAAGGTGGCTACTTCCCAGTTTCACCAACAGATCAATTCGCAGATCTTCGCGATGAGATGGTTATGGAACTTGGTCGCGCCGGACTTCTAGTTGAGCGTTCACACCACGAAGTTGGTACTGCCGGTCAGATGGAAATCAACTACCGTTTCAGCGACATTCTGCAAGCTGGCGACGATGTAATGAAGTTTAAGTACATCATTCGTAACGTAGCTTGGGAAGGTGGCAAGACTGCAACCTTCATGCCAAAGCCACTATTCGGTGACAATGGTTCAGGAATGCACGTTCACCAATCACTTTGGAAAGATGGCAAGCCA
>CAJAFH010000249.1 GCA_903939005.1 uncultured Actinomycetes bacterium
CAAATGCCCAAACAGAGAAGAATGCAAAACTCTGAAGCGTCCACGCCAGAACCATTGCTAAGGATCCATAGAAAGCTATTGGCGAGCTACCGTATTTTGCGCACAATTTTCCGGCCACTGGCAATGCTGCAAATACGCCCAGCGCGCTGGCTAGCAAGCACAGGCTCAAAGTTGAATTAGAAATAGCTAAGGCAGATTTGATATCAGGAATTCTTGCGACAAAGGCGCCTACCACTAACCCGTTTGTAATAAACGTGGCCGTGACAGCTAATCGCGCGCGTTTCTGAACCTCAGTCAGCATGGCTTAAGGCTAGCAATATGAAGGGCGAAAAGTGTAAGAACTCTGAAAATGTAACTATCAAGTCATCGCATTAGAAAAACTCAACCAAACGTCATTCAGTAAATTTGTTTCTGTTGTCTCGTAACCAAGTTCAGGAATAGTCCTTCGCCAAAAGGCAGCAGCTTTGGGATTCTCGTTCTGAAATGGTATCTCCCAATTACCGAAAAACTTCTGCAGAATCACCGAGACCGCAGAAACGCCAACACCCTTACCTCTGAATTCAGATTCAATGAAAAACTCACCTATTACATAGGTTGCCGGCTTTGATTTGCGAACTAAGGCAAAACCAACAATCTCGCCTTCGCTTCTGATCAGAAACGGCCAGTGCTCCTCATAGGCCAGGTAGGTTCGCAATCGATCATCGCGGTATCGACCATCAGTTTGAACCTCAGAGTCTCGAAATTCAGCAAGACCTTTCATGTAGAGCTGCCATAGATTAAGAAGTACTTCAGTCTCTTCGGCGGTTGCAAGATCTACTGTGACGGGCACTATTTACTTAAGCCCTCGATGAAAGTCAAAGAATTGGCGAAGATCAATTCACTGTCATGATCCAAGGTTGCGACATGGAAACTATTTAGCAGTTCGATTCGTGACTTATTTGTGGAACCGACCTCACGCATGATGATTTCGGTATTCGAAACCGGCAAGGTGTGGTCATCGACGCTATGAAATAGCTGCATTGGCACCTTAACTGAAGGTAATGCAGCGCGGGTCAATTGCAACATCGTGAGTAGTTGATGAATCCCCCGATAAGGCATTTTGTCGTAGCTGTATTCAGTTACGCCTTTGCGTTTAATATCATTGCCAACACTTCTTCCGAACTTAACTAATCGCGAAACTGCAAAAGCTAGCGTTGGTGAAATGCCACGTACATGGATCATTGGGTTAACCAAAATAATTCCACTTAACCTATCGCCCAGTTCGGCAGCCACATGCAAGGTTGTTCCGCCACCCATCGACAGTCCAGCCACAAATACTTGTGAGCAATGCTTCTGTAGTTCAGATATTTCGGCTTTTACTTTTGCTGGCCACTCTGGCCACTCAACCTCGTTTAAATCTGCTGGTTTAGTTGCATGACCAGGTAGCAGCGGCACTCGAACGCTGTAGCCACGGGCATTGAGAAACTCAGCCCATGGCCGCATTGCCGCAGGGGAACCGGTAAAGCCATGCACCAGCACGACGCCGATATGACCATTCTTCTTATCGCCAAGCGCTTGAAAATCTTGAAGTAGGCCAGCAGGGGCTCCGTTAACACTCATGCTCGAAATCTACCTCGGCTTCCCAGTGTCAGATAGAGGATTTAGGATCAATTCATTATGAATTCTTGGCAAGTGACTATTGAAGATCTAGGTCGCCCTTTGGTGCGAACTACCTTCGTGGTGCTCGACCTCGAAACATCAGGTGGCGCACCCCATCTAGGCGCGCACATCACCGAGATCGGCGCTGTGAAAGTACGCGGCGGCGAAGTACTGGGTAAATTTCAAACCTTTATAAATCCAGGAACACCGATACCTTCATTCATAACCGCTCTTACTGGCATAACTGATGAGATGGTTTCATCATCGCCTCGCATTGCAGAAGTTTTCCCAATTCTTCTTGAATTTTTGGGTTCCGAGAAAGAAACTGTCTTTGTCGCTCACAATGCCCCCTTTGATTTGGGTTTCTTAAAAGCTGCGGCTAAAGCTAGTGAATTCGATTGGCCAAAATTCACGGTCGTCGACACGGCAAAATTAGCTCGCAAGGTGCTGAGCCGAGATGAAGTCATCAATTGCAGACTTGGCACTCTGGCTGAGTTTTTTAATACGAGTGTGAGCCCCACCCACCGCGCTCTCGATGATGCTCTCGCAACGGTAGATGTCTTGCATGCACTAATCGGCAGAGTAGGCAGCTTGGGAATAACAAACCTAGAAGAATTGACGGATTTTATAAATAAAAAATCGTCTGTCCGCACCCGAAAAGAAATAGAAAGTATTTAAAAACTTTTATAACTACTTTGCTAGTCGTTGGCTGACTGTCACCCAGTTTGCTAAAAGTGATGTAGCAGCTCCTGAGTCAATGGCTTTGATCGCATCTGCATAGCCATCTCGCATTCGCTCTGCTAAAGACTTAGCAAATTCACCTTTATATGCTGCAATTGCGGCGGCGGCGTTAAGAGCAACTGCATCGCGTGGTGCGCCACGTTCGCCACTGAATATAGCCCGCGAAACACTGGCATTAAATTGCGCATCTCCCCCAACTAAATCAGTTATCGGAGCTTTTGAAATTCCAAAATCAGATGGATCGATCAGATCTGAAGAGATCTCGCCTTGCCCAATCGTTAGAACTGAAGTCGTCGTCGCAAGTGAGATTTCATCAAGTCCATCATCGCCGCGAAACACAAATCCATCTACGCCCTTCGCCGATAGCACTTGAGCCATCAACAAATGCATTCGATCATTGGCCACACCAATTGCAGCAGCCTTTGGTTTAGCTGGATTTGCCAGCGGACCAAGGATGTTGAAGATGGTAGGAACGCCTAACTCTTTTCGAGCAGGTGCCGCGAAGCGCACAGCCGGGTGAAATTTCGGTGCAAAACAAAAGCCAATTCCGACTTCGCGAAAGACAGTTTCAACGCCATCGCCAACTAGGTCGATATTCACGCCAAGTGCTTCGAGTAAATCAGCTGAGCCAGATTTGGATGTGGCTGCCCGATTGCCATGCTTTACAACTTTGGCACCTGCGGCTGCAGCGACTATGGCAGCGGTGGTTGAGATATTGATCGTGTTGAACCCATCGCCACCGGTGCCGACAGTGTCAACTGCTCGTTCGGTAATATCGATAGGTGCGCTGTGTTGATACATCGCACCAACAAAGGCATTTACTTCCTCGGCTGTTTCGCCCTTACTTTTAAGTGCCAATAAAAATTCTTTTATTTGTGAGATTTCGGTTTCACCTTGCAAGATTTCATTCATCGCCCATTGGGCCGAAGCTGCACTGAGATCTAACCCGTTGGTTAGCGTCTCTATTAGTTGTGGCCAGGTATTGGAATTAGACATTCGTCGTTGCGAGATTTTGTTTGCGCAACAGAGCAGCAGCGGACTGCGCCAAGGTAAAAGGATCGATTGGGTGGGTCACAACAGA
>CAJAFH010000250.1 GCA_903939005.1 uncultured Actinomycetes bacterium
CATATAAATATGGGTCCCGAGAACTCGGATCAAAATGAAAAACTCTTCATCAATTGAAATTAGGGCAACTGCGCCGCCATTTGTTTGCTGTGATTTAAGGCGATTAATAATTGCAGGGAGATCTTGGGCATCAGGCAGATTTGCTAGCGTCCAACGGCCGTCTTCATGCCAGGCTTCAATGGCGATATCGACTTCGTTAATGAGTTCAGTCACTTTCCCACCCCTCACCGCTTCGCCACGAAGGAACTTCCCGAGAGTTCCAATACGGACATAGTGGCACTTATTTATGCGGAAAGAAACCCCTGTATGGTTTGCGTTATGAAAGTTCACGTAGCAAATCACCCACTAATTTCGCATAAATTAACGATTCTGCGTGATCAGGAAACTGATTCACCAACTTTTAGACACTTAGTCGAAGAACTTGTGACGCTGCTGGCCTACGAAGCCACCCGAGATGTTCGTACACAACAAGTTGAAATTACAACACCAGTAACAAAAACCACTGGCATCAAAATGGCATCCCCAGCTCCAGTTGTAGTTCCAATTCTGCGCGCCGGACTCGGAATGTTAGAGGGCATGGTCAAGTTGCTCCCAACAGCTCAAGTTGGATTCCTTGGAATGGTGCGAGATGAAAAAACTTTGCAAGCAAGCACATATGCCAACCGTTTGCCAGAAGATCTAACTGGTCGCCAAGTGTTCGTTCTTGATCCAATGTTGGCAACAGGTGGAACATTGGTTGCGGCTTTTAACTTCTTAATCGAACGCGGTGCATCAGATATCACTGCAGTTTGTATCTTGGCTGCACCCGAAGGAATCAAAATTGTTGAAGATGCATTTAAAGATGCCAAGATTGATATTAAGTTAGTAACTGGTGCACTTGATGAAAAACTTAACGAACACGGTTACATCGTTCCTGGTCTAGGCGATGCTGGCGATCGCTTGTACGGTGTTGTCTAAATGGCAAGTACAAGTCCTGGTTATGGCATCACAATCCGCGTTGAAGGACATCCTGATTCACAACCGGTAGCTGCAATTACTGCTGTAATCAGTAGTGCAGGTGCCAGCATCACCGCACTCGATGTAGTTGAGTCACTTCTAGAGCGCGTTGTAATTGATATTACCTGCGATGCTGTTGATCAAGAACATGCTGATGTAATTACTAGCTCGATTTCGAGGCACCCAGATTTAACAGTTCGTAAAGTTTCAGATCGCACCTTCTTATTACACCTCGGTGGCAAAATAGAAATTCAATCAAAGGTGCCGCTAAAGACGCGCGATGATCTTTCTCGTGCCTATACCCCTGGCGTAGCGCGCATTTGCCAAGCAATTGTTGATGATCCAGCCGATGCTCGCCGCTTAACTATTAAGCGAAATACCGTGGCTGTAGTAACCGATGGTTCAGCCGTTTTGGGCTTAGGCAATATTGGTCCAGCTGCAGCGTTGCCAGTTATGGAAGGTAAAGCTGCGCTCTTTAAGCGCTTTGCTGATGTTGATGCTTGGCCAGTTTGTTTAGATACGCAAGATGTTGATGAAATCGTGCGCACTGTTCAATTAATTGCGCCAGTTTATGGTGGCATTAACCTCGAAGATATCTCAGCTCCACGTTGTTTCGAAGTTGAAGCTCGACTACGTGAACTCCTAGATATTCCGGTATTCCATGATGATCAGCACGGAACTGCAATTGTGGTTCTAGCTGCGCTTCGCAATTCTTTGAAATTAGTTAAGAAAGATCTTGGCCAAGTAAAGATCATTATGAGTGGCGCAGGTGCTGCTGGTACTGCAATCGCTAGATTGCTAACCAAGAGTGGCGCCACAAACATTATTGCCTTTGATAAAGATGGCGTGATCTGCAAAGAGACTAAATCTGATCATGACCCAATGCGTCAATGGTTTATTGATAATTGCAACCCAAGTAATTTCAATGGCAATATTCATGAT
Source organism: uncultured Actinomycetes bacterium (assembly GCA_903939005.1). Taxonomy (GTDB): domain Bacteria; phylum Actinomycetota; class Actinomycetes; order Nanopelagicales; family Nanopelagicaceae; genus Planktophila. The sequence goes on from CAJAFH010000250.1 coordinate 1,939, forward strand.
GCGATGAGTGCTGCTGATGTATTTATTGGCGTTAGTGCGCCAAATGTATTAGTTGAGGCAGATATCGCCGCAATGGCCACTGGTTCAATTGTGTTTGCACTAGCAAACCCAGATCCTGAGATTGACCCAGTCATTGCACGTAAATATGCCGCAGTAGTGGCTACTGGTCGCAGTGATCAGCCAAACCAAATAAATAACGTTTTAGCCTTCCCTGGAATCTTCCGTGGGCTACTCGATGCAAATGCACATAAAATCACTGACACATTGCTGATTGCAGCAGCTGAAGCGATTGCTGATTGTGTAAGTGCCTCACAATTAAATGCCTCTTTCATCGTTCCAAGCGTCTTTGATCCTCAAGTAGTCACAGCGGTTGCAGCGGCGGTAAAGAAGAGCTGTTAATGGATTTCTCCTCTTACCAAGGGTTTTTAAGCTCGATGACCCCGTTTTTGCTCTATATCTTCATGGGCGTAATCATTTTCTTGG
>CAJAFH010000251.1 GCA_903939005.1 uncultured Actinomycetes bacterium
CGTACCGTCCCTTGATATTTTTAAAGAGATTGCGGCAACTGGTAAGCGCGCTCGAATTCACATCGAAGTAGATACCGGCATGACTCGTGGTGGATTTCTAGAAGAGTGGTCAGAGTTTCTAAAATCAGATTTTAGTAAAGTTGAAGTAGTCGGGATTTTTTCACATTTTGCTCGAGCAGATGAAGTCAGTGAAAAGCAGAACCAAGATCAGTTAGCTAATTTTGAGAAAGCAATTGCTGATCTAGCAGCCGTGGGAGTTACTCCTCAGCTAAAGCATTTAGCAAATTCGGCAGCAACGATGACAAATCAGAGCGCGGCCTTTGATTTAGTTCGCACCGGAATTGCGATGTATGGTTTAACGCCAGATCTGGAACATCTCGGAACTAGTCAGTCACTTGGTTTGGCAGCTGCCATGGAAGTTCGCGCAAAATTGCATTTAGTTAAGAAAGTCCCAGCAAACTCTCCAGTTGGCTATGGCGCAACTGAATCGACATCGCGCGATACGGTTTTAGGTGTGGTCGCCATGGGATACGCCGATGGAATTCCGCGGGTAGCGAAAGCTGCTGGAATATTTTTCGATGGAAAGCGCTCACCAATTATCGGTCGTGTTTCCATGGATCAGTTTGTTGTTGATCTGGGCCCAGAAACCAGAGCAAAAGCTGGCGACTGTGTAGTTATCTTCAATAATGGCGCTGTAGGTGAATTCACGGCCGAAGATTGGGGCCTAGCAAGCAGCAGTATTAACTATGAAATGACCACGAGAATTGGGCCGCGAGTACCTAGAATCTACCCTCATGAGTGATCAAACTGACCTAATCTCAATTGCTGGTCTGACCGTCAAATTTGGCGGTTTAACAGCACTTGATGATGTTTATTTAAAAGTCGCTCCTAATTCAGTAGTTGGTTTAATTGGGCCAAATGGTGCCGGTAAGACCACGATCTTTAATGCAATTTCAGGGCTAGTAGAACCAGAAAAAGGCTCAGTTTCATTTGAGGGCAAGAATATAGATTGGCCAAAACCTGACGAGCTAGCAAAGTTGGGAATCGCGCGCACTTTACAAGGCGTTGGTTTGTTTAGTGGACTAAGTGTTTTAGAAAATGTCATGATGGGCGCTGATTCACATAACAAATCTAATTTCATTCGTGACATGTTGGGCTTCTCGCCGAAATTTGAAAAGCAACTAGAAGATCGTGCTCACGAAGCGCTAGCTTGGGCAGGCGCTGCCCATACCGCGTTCCTAGAACCAACTGAACTTACTTATCCTGATTCAAAGCGAGTTGCAATCGCGCGCGCATTGGTGTTAAAGCCAAAGTTACTTTTACTTGATGAACCAGCAGCCGGCCTAGGTCAAGATGAGATCGATCAGTTAGCGGCGCTGATTAAGCAATTGACACGTCAATGCGCAATTTTAATTGTGGAGCACCATGTTGATTTCGTTAGTGAAATTTCTGATCAAGTTTATGTTCTCAACTTCGGCAAAGTAATTGCTAGTGGAGATTTCAATACCGTAAAGCGTGACCCAGCTGTAGTTGCTGCATACCTTGGCACCAATGTTGATGGGCAAGAAATTGGCGGATCTCATGCTTAAGATTGAGAACTTAGTTACCGATTACGGCGCAGTTCGCGCTCTTGATGGCATTTCCTTTACTGCCGCCGAAGGCAAGATCACTACTGTGATTGGCGCTAATGGCGCTGGCAAAAGTACGTTGCTACGCACAATTTCTGGACTTGAGCGCGCCAAAAGTGGTCAGATCACTTGGGCAGATAAATCATTAATCGGTAAAGCGCCAGAATCAATTGTGCGCTCTGGCATCGCGCATGTTCCCGAAGGTCACGCTGTTATTTCACAGCTAACGGTTGCTGAAAATATTGAAATGGGCGCTCTATTTCGTCGTCGCCAAAATCGTAGCGATGTGAAGCTGGCTATTGAAGAGGTTTATGAGTTATTTCCACGTTTAGCAGAGCGCAGTAAGCAATTGGCAGGCACGCTCTCAGGTGGTGAGCGTCAGATGTTGGCGATTAGTCGTGCTTTGGTTTCACGACCAAAGTTACTTCTGCTGGATGAACCATCCCTTGGTTTAGCACCTCTAGTTGTTGAACAAATAATTCAAACTGTTAATGATCTTTGCCGCAAAAATGGCTTAACTGTTTTGTTAGTTGAACAAAATGCCAATACCGCCCTGGCTGTTGCTGATTATGGAGTTCTGCTCGCATTAGGAAAAGTTGTGGCAAATTTACCGGCCGCCGAATTAAAAGCAGATGCCTCTTTGCGCGCTGCTTACTTGGGATATTAGGAGGTAGCGCCGTGGATCAATTCTTATCAGCAGTCTTTGCGGGCACTTCTCGTGGCGCTATCTATGCACTTGTAGCACTTGGTTTGGTTTTAGTTTGGCGTGGTGCAGGAGTAATTAACTTTGCCCAAATGGGCCAGGCGATGTTTAGCACTTATGTTGCATCAAGCATGATTATGAATGGGTACTCCTACTGGGTAGCTTTTTTTGTCGCACTAGTTGTCGGCACCATACTTGGCGCAGTAGTTGATCTATTGGTCATGCGTCCGTTATCGGGCAAACGAAGCTCAGCTATGTTGGCTAGCCCGGCAATGCGCGGCACAATTCCAGTTATTGCATCCCTTGGCATCGTAGGAATTTTACAAGCAGCGGCCGGAATGATTTGGGCTGCCGAAGAGCGCGGTTTCCCAACTCCAGTTAATTCCCTAGGTTTAACTATTGGTGGCAATGTGATGCCATTTACTGCCTTTGACTTATTTGTAATTGGCATTGTTATGGTTGTTTTAATCATTACAACTATTTTCTTTCAGAAAACCGGCATGGGATTGGCAATGCGCGCAAGTGCACTTAACCCAGAAGTTGCGCGGCTAAGTGGAATTCGTACCAGTTCAGTGCGTACCTTAAGTTGGGCTATCTCAGGCGCTGCATCATCTCTAGCTGGCTTATTGGTAACACCGAGTGCCAATTTGTCGCCAAATACCCTTGATCTAATTCTCATTATTGGCTTCACCGCAACTGTAATTGGGGGCTTAGATAGCCTCCCGGGTGGTGTCATCGGTGGATTTATTTTGGGTCTCGTAATCTCATTTGTAAATGTCTACAGATCACCATCTGATATTTTCTTAGCAATTTTGGTACTTCTTCTTATTGTCTTGCTGGTTCGCCCACAAGGTTTGTTAGGAAGCAAGGAGGTGCGCCGTGTTTAAGCGCATTCAAACTGGAAACATTGTTAAAGTCATAGTCTTTTTCTGGTTTATCTTCTTTTTAGGAAAAGTCTTTGACCCATACAATCAAGGACAGCTCTCGGTTGTGTTGATGTACTTCATTGGAATTTTGTCTATTACTTTCTTGACTGGGCTATCGGGACAGATTTCACTTGGTCAAGGCGCGCTAATGGCAATTGGTGGATATACCTGTGCACTTGGAATTTTAAATCTGGGACTTAATTATTGGCAATCAATTATTTTTTCAGTACTTGCATCCCTTATTGCTGGTTGGATCTTGGGCATAACTGCTGCTCGATTATCTGGTCCATATCTAGCGGGAACAACATTAGTTATTGCGCTAGCAATTCCATCACTTGCAAATCGCTTTGAATCTGTATTCGGTGGCGATGTTGGCTTAAATGTTGAATTTGGAGCCCCACCTCAGTGGTTAGTTAATCTCATCGGTGAAATTGGGTTCGAACAGTGGCAACTATTTGCTACCTTGCCCTTTGCTTCAATCGCTTTATATTTCGCCCTTAATTTGTTTAAGTCACGTACTGGTCGTAGTTGGCGCGCAGTTCGTGATCATGAAATTGCAGCATCCCTTGCTGGCATCAACGTTCAACGTATGAAGATTTTTACCTTCGTTGTTGCCTCAGGTTTTGCTGGTTTAGCTGGAGCTATGTATGGCTTGCGCGGAATTGTCGGACCTAGCGTTTATCCGATCTCGCTTTCACTTGCATTGTTAACTGGAGCTGTTCTCGGTGGGTTGAGAAGCATCGGAGGCGCATTTATTGGCGCAGTGCTGGTTGTTTTCTTGCCGGATTTGATTGAATCACTAAGTGGCATTTGGGAGATTGCCCCTCAGATTGGTAACTACCTGCCAGCCATGGTTTCGAGCATCCTGCTGATCCTGACAGTTGTCTTAAACCCAGCTGGTATCGCTGGCGGGCTACACCACCACAAACCACGCCACAAATAGCCTGATCAAATAACGCCCGAATAACGATTGCGGTGTGGATAGGTCATTTTGTTCACTTTCTGTTCACCCTCTGATACTTTGAGCGTGTTCTGGATCACCTCTGGTCCAGTTTCCGACCAGATAGCGCAATTGCTACCTGGCGGTACATCGAAGTAGAAAGAGTGAACGCAGTGAATATACGTGCATCTCTATCTCGCAAGAAGCTAATCGGTCTAACCGCCGTGCTCATCGCGGGATCAATGGCACTTGCCGAAATTCCGGCAAATGCAGCCGACCCAGGCGCAAGCGCTACCGAAATTGTTTTAGGTATGCAGCTTCCTGAAACAGGCGCAGCAAGTCCTGGCTACAACAAAGTTGATGACGCAATGCGCGCTTACTTTGATTATGTAAATTCTAAAGGCGGCATTGGCGGAAAGAAAATTCGCCTCGAAGTTAAAGATGATACTTATAAGGCAGGCTTAACCATTTCTACTGCTTCTTCCCTTATTAATAAGGAAAAAGTTTTTGCTTTTATCGGAAGCATCGGAACCCAGACACACATCGCAGTAATCAAGGACATCAACCGTCGCAAGATTCCTGATGTATTCGTTAACTCTGGTTTTTCTGACTTCTACAAGCCAGCTACCTACCCAACAACTTTCGCAGCTCTCGGTACATATGTGACTGAAGCGAAGATCTTGGGTAAGCATCTAAAGGAGAAGTACCCAGATAAGAAGATTGGTATCTTGTATCAATCAGATGACTTCGGTAGAAACTCACTTGAAGGATTCGCTAAAGCAGGCTTAACTTTCGAAGCCAAGAAGACATCAGCTGACTTTATCGCTGGTACACAAGGCTCTGTTGGTCTAGCAAGTCAATTGACACAACTGAAAGCAAATGGCGTTGAAATTGTAATTATCGCCGCTGTTTCATCAGCAACTGC
>CAJAFH010000252.1 GCA_903939005.1 uncultured Actinomycetes bacterium
GATTCGAGTAGCAAAGAAAATAGGTTGCGACGAAACCTTTCGGCGTTCAGCGCTTAGGACTGAAAGTGTGGCAATCGGAATTGTGACAAGTGGCGTTAAATACCAAACTGGCTTGACCGTATCTATTGTAACAAAGAAAGCAATAGCAGCAGTGATGCCTACATATAACGAAACAAATAGCGTACGAGCTAACGCAATACTTTGATAATCGTTATCTAACCGTTCGATGCTGCGTTTGAAACCACTACGAATTGCCAAGATTGGAAATAACAATGCACCCAGCGGCAGATAAGTTAACCAACCAGCTGCAGCGCCTTCTGAAATAGTTAGATTAAAAGCTAAATGATGCGCACCCAGCCAGAGCCAGATTGCGGCTCGAACTGGATCAGAAGTATTTCCATTTGTGCTGCCAGCTGTCGCCCATGCAATTAGCGAAAGAAAAGCGATCGGTAGCAGAACAACCGAAATACTGCGTACAACTTGAGCCAACGTGACCGCAAGGACTCGCTGGAACATTGTTGTTAGCGACCCATAATGGCGCGCAATAAACGCGCCGTTTCACTTGGGGTTTGACCCACTTTAACGCCAGCAGCTTCTAGTGCATCTTTCTTTCCTTGCGCAGTTCCGGATGAACCCGAAACGATGGCGCCAGCGTGACCCATGGTCTTGCCTTCAGGTGCTGTAAAGCCCGCAACATAACCAACTACTGGCTTAGTTACATATTCAGCGATAAATGCAGCAGCCCGCTCTTCTGCATCGCCACCAATTTCGCCAATCATTACGATCGCTTCAGTTTCAGGATCATCTTGGAATGCACGCAAACAATCGATATGTGTGGTGCCAACTACTGGGTCGCCACCAATACCAACTGCAGTACTAAAACCAATATCGCGAAGTTCAAACATCATTTGGTAAGTCAATGTGCCTGACTTAGAAACCAAACCGATTGGGCCAGAACCTGTGATATTTGCCGGAATGATTCCGACATTTGATTTTCCAGGACTAATTAAACCTGGGCAGTTTGGCCCGATGATGCGAGTGGTGCCTTTAGTTAACGAGTACGCATAGAAGCTAGCTGAATCGTGAACTGGAATTCCTTCGGTGATTACAACAACTAATGGCATTGCGGCATCGATTGCATCGACCACTGCGGCCTTTGCAAACTTAGGTGGCACGAAAACCACTGAAACATTTGCACCAGTTGCCGCCATTGCTTCGCCCACAGTGTTAAAGACGGGCAAGTTATGCCCATCGATCTCAACACTTTGGCCACCTTTGCCAGGTGTTACGCCGCCAACAACTTTTGAACCTGATGCCAACATACGACGAGTGTGCTTAGTTCCTTCAGAACCAGTCATGCCTTGAACGATAATTTTTGAATCAGCGTTAATGAAGATCGACATTTACTTAGCCGCCAATTCTGCTGCACGATTTGCAGCGCCATCCATAGTGTCTAGCTGTTCAACCAGCGGGTGTGCCGCAGCTGTCAAAATTGCGCGACCTTCGACCACATTGTTGCCATCAAGGCGAACCACAATTGGCTTAGTGGCCTGTGCCCCAAGTAATTCAAGGGCTTGCACGATGCCATTTGCAACCGCATCGCATGCGGTAATGCCACCGAAAACATTTACAAAAACGCTTTTAACATCTTTATCGCCCAAGATAATTGAAAGTCCATCGGCCATCACTTGAGCTGAGGCACCGCCGCCAATATCTAGGAAGTTTGCGGGGCGAACGCCACCAAATTTTTCGCCAGCGTAGGCAACTACATCGAGTGTGCTCATTACTAGACCGGCGCCATTTCCGATGATGCCAACTTGGCCTTCGAGTTTTACGTAATTTAAATTCTTAGCTTTAGCTGCTGCCTCTAACGCATTCTCGGCTGCTTGATCAACGAGTGCTTCATGATCAGGGTGGCGGAAGCCAGCATTGTCATCGAGAGTTACTTTGCCATCGAGCGCGATGATTTTGCCATCAGAAGTTTTAACAAGTGGGTTGACTTCAACCAGGGTGGCATCTTCAGAAACAAATGTTTCCCAAAGCTTTACTAGAACTGCTGAAACTTGATCAGCTACATCGGCGGGGAATTTTGCAGCTGCAATAATTTCAGTGGCGCGAGCAAGATCAATACCAACATTGGAATCAACTGGAATTTTGGCTAACTTCTCAGGGGCGGTGTGAGCAACTTCTTCAATTTCCATGCCGCCGGCAACGGAAGCCATAACCAAGAAGGTACGGTTTGAGCGATCAAGCAGAATTGCTAAATAATATTCAGATTCGATCGGCGCAGCTGCTGCAATCATTACAGTGCGAACTTCATGGCCCTTGATATCCATGCCCAAAATTGCACTAGCTTTTTCGCGGGCATCGGCTGGGTCAACAGCTAACTTAACGCCGCCAGCTTTTCCGCGGCCACCAACTTTTACTTGAGCTTTGACGACAACTTTGCCGCCGACTTTAACTGCGGCTGCTTCGGCTTCGTCGGCTGTAGTTGCGATCGCAGCTGGCAAAACAGGTACGCCATGCTTTTCAAAAAGATCGCGAGCTTGGTATTCGTATAAATCCACTAGTTAACCGCTTTCCTTGTTTACTTAAGAGCGCGAACGCCGCGTGAAACCTGCCTAATACTAGAGCTTCTCGACAGGTGCATAGCGCAACAGCAAACGCTTATCGCCATATTGGCCAAAGTTAATGGTTGCCTCGCTCTTATCGCCCTCGCCAGCAGTGCCGACAACTGTGCCTAAACCAAATGTGTCATGTGACACACGATCGCCAATTGCCAAAGTAATTCCAGATGGCGCCTTGCGTCCAGTTGCCCGAGGTGGTGGCGCAGTTGCAACTCGTGGTTTACGAACCAGCGATGGAGATATCACGTTGTGATTTCGCCATTCAATAACATCGGTTGGAATCTCATCGAGGAATCTAGAAGGTGGATTGTAATTTGGTGCACCCCAAGAAGATCGATATTCAGCTCGCGAAATATAAAGTCGCTCTTGCGCACGAGTTAAGCCCACATAAGCCAAACGACGTTCTTCTTCAATTTCATCTTTTTCGCCCAGAGTGCGCGAATGCGGAAAGATGCCATCTTCCATACCAGTTAGAAAAACAGTTGGAAATTCCAAACCTTTAGCAGTGTGTAGCGTCATTAAAGTGACCACCCCGCCGTGGTCTTCACCTTCAGGAATCTGATCTGAATCAGCAACTAGCGAAACTTTTTCGAGGAAACCCGATAGCGAAATTTCTTCATCTACAGTTAACTCTTCAAAGGGGCGTTCTTCATATTCCATGGCAACAGCTAAGAGTTCTTTTAGATTCTCAACGCGAACTTCATCTTGCGGGTCAGTGCTATTAGCTAACTCGGATAATAAGCCAGATTGTTCAAGGACTGCTTCGACAATTACAGATGGACGAACTTTTGCTTCAACTAAAACTGCTAACGCACTAATCATGTCGGTGAATTGTTTAATTGATTGCGCTGCTTTAGGCGGAATTTCAGGGGCTTCAGCTGCTGCGATAAGCCCACCCCAGAAGGAATAGCCGCGAGCTTTAGCGTGTGCTTCGAGAATCTCAAGTGCTCGGTCGCCGATTCCGCGCTTTGGATAATTTATTACCCGACGCAACGAAACTTCATCTTCAGGGTTTGCGATAACCCGTAAATAACTTAGTAAATCTTTAACTTCTTTGCGCTCATAGAAGCGAAGCCCACCTACTACTTTGTAAGGAAGTGCTGCTCGCATAAATACTTCTTCAAAGACACGGGATTGCGCATTGGTCCGATAGAAAACTGCCGTTTGGCCAGGCGTTGAAAGACCTTTATCCATCAGAGAGCGAACTTCGTCTTTAACGAATTCAGCTTCATCGTGTTCGGATTCGGCAACATAGCCAATTAATGGCGCACCAGCACCTGCTTGTGACCAAAGGTTTTTCTCTTTGCGCGACTCATTCTGAGTAATTACCGCATTTGCCGCATTAAGAATATTTTGGGTAGATCGATATTTCTGTTCGAGCAAAATCGTGGTCGCGTTTGGGTAATCAAGTTCGAAC
>CAJAFH010000253.1 GCA_903939005.1 uncultured Actinomycetes bacterium
ATGCCAGTAGACTGGAAAAACTTAGAGCTACTGGAGGTTGCGTAATGATTCTGTTAGGTGCCTCCGTAATATTTTCGACCGCGTTAGGACTCCTGTGATCAAGAAACCAGCAAAGCCCGCACGCGACACAATCGCTCCAAGTGATTTAACTTTTGGTTTAAGTACTTGCAAGCGTTGCATCTGGATTAAGTACTGGTTCAAAGTAACTCTGCCCGGGCAATTTCCGATCGTTGGCACTTTATCTAAATTACAAGAAGCTCAGTTTCGCGGTGCGAGTATGCCCGACCTTGATCCTTCACTGCGCCCCGGCAAGATAACTAAATGGGGTGAATGGGTTAAGAGCGATTACATCAGCATCAATGGCAGTAAAACGCCCTGGCGAATCCTGGGTATCTACGATGTCCTGGCCGAAAACGATGATGGAACACTTGGTTTAATTGATTGCAAAGTTTCTGAATCAGAACGCGATAGCGGCCAGTTCTATGCCCCGCAGCTTGAGTCATACGCGTTTGCTTTAGAAAATCCAGCGGCCGGAAAAGCGCGCGAAGTAGCGTCGATGGGTCTATTGGTTTGGAAACCAAATTCGGTGCTTGGCGACAATGCGACTAACTATGGGTTCGGCGTCGAACAAAAGTATGTTGCCGTTGAACGCGAGCCAGATACTTTCTTTAAGGTAATTGAAGAGCTGATCACCGTGATCGATGGTGAATTTCCAGATTCAGGTTCTAGTTGCGGAACTTGTAACTACTTAAGCCAACGCTTGGGGTTAGAGTAAAAACTACTCTTCTTCGTCAGCTATCTGTTCTTTTCGCTTTGTGGCATAAATGTCAACATACTCTTGGCCTGAGAGTTCTTGAATCTTCTTCATAATTTGGTCGGTGACTTCGCGCAAGTAATTCAAGTCGCTTGAATCGCCTTCGAAATACATTGGCTCACCGAAGATCATTTCAACGCGCATCACTTTTGGGATCACGGTGCCGGTTGGTTGAATTTTTTCGGTATTAAACATAGCGATCGGAATAATCGGAGCGCCGGAATCGATAGCTAAGCGAGCGATGCCAGTGCGTCCTTTATAAAGACGGCCATCGGGTGAGCGAGTGCCTTCAGGATAAATTCCTAAACACTTTCCTTGAGCTAGAACACTCAAGCCAGTTAGCAAAGCAGCTTCACTTCGACGTCCGCCTGAGCGATCTACTGATACTTGACCGAGCGCTATGAAAGTTAATTTCTTAAGTAGTCCCTTAGGTCCAGGCGAAGTGAAGTACTCACTCTTGGCCAAGAAAGTAACTTTGCGCGGAACAACCAACGGCATGAAGATCGAGTCACTAAATGAGAGGTGATTTGAAGCCATGATGACTGGACCCTTGAGCGGAACATTGCGCAGCCCTTTTACCTTAGGTCTAAATGCCAGCATTAAAAATGGAGTTAGGAAGGAGCGCAATAGACCATATGGAACATCATCAGCTTTGCCCATTCGGTTACTCCTTTTCTCGCTCGGACTAGAGGGTAATCCTACGCACTTCCTAATTTAACGCTAAATCGGTTCCATTGCACCGAATTCTTATGCAATTATGGCACTCGTGAGCGATGATTTAACTCCCCCAGATCTGATTCTTAAAGGTTCTGGCGATAAGGCAGACATTGCAGTTTTAATAATTCTTGGTGTTCGTCAGCCAATTGAAGATGCCATTGATCTTTGTGCCAGTTTTCAAGAACAAGGCCACACGGTAGTTGTTACTCATGCAAACGTTGATGACGATGATTACAAAGTTCCGCTACTCATTAACGAATATGAAATAGTGGGTAAGAATATTCATGATTTAAGGAATGATGATGATTCTGAGTTAGTAAATGCTGAATTCGATTCTATTGTTTCCACTCTCTCGCTTGATCAATCATCACCAACTATCTATTTAGATCAACTAGATGCGATTGATGATTCTGAACGCTTTGTTGCACCAGATCCAGATTTACCCAGAATTAAAGAGCGAGCAAACAAAATTGCTGTAATGGCGTTGATTGTTGGGCCCATTTGGATTATTGCATCTGCAGTTATCGGTTTTGATCCATTTGGCCTCGAACCTTGGCCAGGACTGTTAGCAACAACTGGCGGACTCGCTACTCTTCTTTATCGTTGGAATCTAACTAGGGAAGAAGGCGAAGATGGCGCACACATCTAACTCTGAGTTTTCCAAACCTGAATTCAGATGGGGAATTATTGGAACTGGTGGAATTGCCAAGGCTTTTGCTCGCGATCTTTCTTACTTTAATAGTCACATCGTGCAAGCAGTTGGTTCACGTTCGTTAGAAAAAGCTAGCGACTTCGCACTTGAGTTCCCAGGCTGTACTGCATATGGAAGTTACGAAGAGTTAGTTGCTGACCCAATGATCGATGCGGTCTATGTGGCAACCCCTCACCCACAGCATGTGGCAAATACAATTCTGGCGCTTAACGCTGGCAAGCCAGTTCTTTGTGAAAAACCATTTGCGGTAAATGCCGTTGAAGCCCAGGCGATGGTTGCTGCGGCTATAGATAACAATGTTGCACTGCTTGAGGCAATGTGGACACGCTTTTTGCCACATATCGCACAGGTTCGCGAACTCTTGAGCAGCGGCGTTATTGGCGAAGTAATAAATGTTGAAGCTGATCATGGACAGTACCTAATTGATCATGAAAACCCACGGTTAACAGAACCGTCCCTTGCTGGTGGCGCACTACTTGATTTAGGAATTTATCCAGTCTCATTTGCTCACATGGTTCTTGGTACTCCTGCGCGTATCACCGCAACTGGCGTGCTGACGGAGAAAGGTGTTGACAGCCAAACTTCGGCAATTTTGGATTACGAAAATGGCGCACAAGCAGTCCTGACTACAACTTTGATTACAAGCACACCGTGCAGAGCAACGATTGCAGGCACGTTGGGCCGAATTGAAATTGATCGCACTTTCTATAACCCAGCTAATATGAGATTGGTAATGCAAGATGGCACGACTACCGAGTATCCAAATACTTATAAAGGCCATGGACTGCGTGAACAAGCTGCCGAATTAGAACGCATGGTTAGAAATGCCGAAATTGAATCACCATTGTTAACGCATAAAATGAGCATCGAAATTATGCAAACCCTCGATGAAATAAGAAATCAGATTGGTTTGCGATACCCGTTCGAAAATTAATTACGAGCTAGATCTGCAACGCCGACTAAGCCAGCTTCATTGCCAAGTTCGGCTGCCACAATTTCTGGATAAGGATGCTTGCCTGCAAATGGCATATACCGCTTCATTGCCTCGCGAGTTGGCGCAAGCAGAATTTCTCCGGCATCGATGACTCCCCCGCCGATAACAACGCAAGATGGATCGAGCAACACTGCCAGGGATGCAATTCCAGCGCCTAAATATTGCGCAGTGGTTTGAAAAGCAGCAAGTGCAACAGCGTCACCTTCGCGGGCTGCATCTGTAATTGCTTGACCCGTTAAACCATCGATCGTGCCATCTCCGCGCGCCAGCAAATTACGGGCTAAATCTGGTGATGCGCTAATTGCTTCGCGAGCATGACGTCGTAGCGCACTTCCTGATGCATATTGCTCAAAACAGCCACGTGCGCCGCAGCCACATAGGTGGCCTTCAGGAACAACACGTAAGTGACCAAACTCTGCGGCAATTCCAAACGCTCCGCGGTAGAGCTCGTTATTAACAACTATTCCGCCACCAACACCAGTACCGATCGTTAGCATCATCATGTGTGCTTGATTGCGACCCGCACCAAATTTTGCTTCACCCCAAGCTGCAGCGTTAGCATCGTTTTCAATTACAACTGGTAGCCCAATTAACTTGGTTAACTCAACATCGAGTTGAACACCATTCCAATCAGCAATGTTCGGTGTAGCCAACATTGTTTTGCGGTCTGAGGAAACGAAACCTGCTGCTGACACCCCGACTGCGGTGATCTCATGTTCCTGCATTAATTCAAGTGCAACTTCAGCGATAGTTTTAGTCAGTGCACTGCCACCTTCGCGCGGAGTATCCCGACGTGAGGTTGCTAAAACTTTTCCAGATGCATCAACCACGCCACCTAGAACTTTGGTGCCGCCGACATCTACGCCAACAGTTAAAGACATGAACTATTTAGCCTTCTAGATGCGATTTCAATTGATCAAGAGCTTGATCAATCGTCGTTTGCTCAGCTTTCTTGCGCATCATTGCTGGAATTGGCATCGAGATTTCAACACCCATTTCATAAGTGACCTCAGTGGTGTCCTCATCAATTTTCTTAATTGTGTAAGAACCTTCCATGCCGGTTAATAAATCGGCATCATTAAATGAAAATGAAAGTTTGCTGGGAGCCTCTGACCACTCATAGTCAAGAGTGACTTTATCTTTCATCATGCCAGCATCGATTACGAACTTGCCAGAGGTTAAACGCCCCTGCTCATCGGTAGCTAGAACTTCGACTGACTTAATCGACGTCGACCATTCGGGGTACTTGGCAATCTCGAAAAGGGCTGCCTGCACCTCGCTGATCGGGGCATCAATAGTGATTTTTCCGCTGCTTAATTCGCTCATGGCGCAAAGGGTACCCTCTTCCATTTCTGATAGTCGCCACGCTAGCGTTCTCCCATGAACGAAATGACCATACCTGCCCTTGTCCCTTCTGCGACCGAGGGGAACCTGACAAACCTTGTCGCCGAACGCGCTTGGTTTGAACCAGAACGCATAATGCTCTCTCGCCCACTTGGCGAAGGATGGCAACCAGTAACTGCCCGCGAGTTTGAAACTGAAGTGCGCACTGCTGCTAAAGGCTTAATCGCAGCTGGTATTCAAATCGGTGATCGCGTTGCGATCATGTCTCGCACTCGCTACGAATGGACGATCTTAGATTTTGCAGTTTGGTATGCCGGCGGCGTTGTTGTGCCGGTCTATGACACTTCATCAGCTGAGCAAATTGATTGGATTCTTAATGACTCAGGTGCAGTAGGCATCATTGTTGAGACTCCAACTCTGCGTGAATTAGTTGAAACGGTAAGACCAGCTCATACCCGTCATGTTTGGACTATGACCGATGGTGTTCTAGATATTTTGACCGCATCGGGTGCTCACATTGGTGATGATGAAATTGATCGCAGACGTAACGCACTGGTTCCAGATACTTTGGCAACTTTGATTTACACATCTGGCACAACCGGAAAACCAAAAGGTGTTTCGCTTACTCACGGCAATTTCCTTGCTGAGTGCGGCAATGTTGTTCAAGGCGCTAAGGATTTATTCTTAAAGCCAGATGGTTCCACTTTGCTTTTCTTACCGGTTGCACACGTATTCGGTCGCATGGTGCAGATTGGTGCGATCACTGCCGGATTACACCTAGCTCACTGCAGCGATCCAGTTGGTCGCTTATCAGCCGACTTAGCGTCGTTCAAGCCAACCTTCGTACTTGCAGTGCCACGTATTTTTGAAAAGATTTACAACGGCGCAGAGGCAAAAGCAGAAGCTGCTGGCAAGGGTGACATCTTCCGCAAAGCCGCTGCTGTCGCAATTGCATATAGCGAAGGCTTAGATACCAAGAAAATATCGCTATCACTTCGTTTGAAGCACGCGCTCTTCGACAAATTGGTTTACTCAAAGATCCGTACCGCAGTTGGTGGTCGCGTTGAGGCAGCAATTTCTGGTGGCGCTCCCCTAGGAGCTCGCTTAGGCCACTTCTACCGCGGTGCCGGAATTACTATTTTGGAAGGTTACGGTTTAACTGAAACTACTGCTGGCGCGACACTTAATTTATCCACCGCGCTTCGAGTTGGCTCAGTTGGTAAACCAATTCCCGGAACCTCAGTCAAGATTGCCGAAGATGGCGAAGTACTACTTAGAGGTCCAATTGTTATGCGCGGTTATTGGCAGAACGATGCAGCCAATGCTGAAGTTTTTGATGCTGATCGTTGGTTTAAAACTGGTGACCTTGGAAAGTTAGATGAAGATGGATTCTTATTTATAGTTGGCCGCAAGAAGGAACTTATCGTTACTGCTGGTGGCAAGAATGTGGCTCCTGCAGTTCTAGAAGATCGCTTGCGCTCACATCCACTAGTTAGCCAATGTGTTGTTGTGGGCGATGCTCGTCCATTCATTGGCGCTCTAATTACCGTTGATCAAGATTTGTTAAAGCCTTGGATCGCAGCAAATAAGAAACAAGGTGCATCAATGGCTGAATTAGCAGTCGACCCACAATTAATTAGTGTTATTCAAACTGCAGTTGATGAAGCTAATAAAGCGGTAAGTAAGGCTGAATCAATTCGTAAATTCAGAATCTTAACTACCGACTTCACAATCGCGGGCGGACAGTTGACTGCAAAGCTATCAATCAAGCGCCATGTGATCGCGCAAGAATTCGCAGCTGAAATCGAAGCGCTCTACGAAAAAGAGTAATTGAATACCAGGGGCACAAACCAGATTGCGCGCCAAATCCACGATGGAATAGCGCAAGATTTGGTTGCCCTGGGTTACTCACTTGACCAATCTCTAGGTGCACCTGAGTTACCAACTTCTACCCGCGCTGAACTGCGGACCCTTAGGTTTGAAGTTACTGGTCTAATTGAAAAAGTTCGTCGCGAGATCCTAAATCTACGTAGCACTTCACCTGACTTGGGTGAACTAGCTGTCGCGATCTGCGGCGATCGTCTCGGCAAAGTCGATCTGACCATCCCCCTTGATCAAGTACTTAGCCCCATAGCCATTGAACTCTTGCGTAATGCAGCTGAGCACTCTGGGGCTAGCGTGATTAATCTGCACACTTATAGCGACGATGCTCTTACTGTTATCGAAGTTAGCGATAACGGGATTGGCGGTGTTGAAATGAAAGCTGATCGATTTGGCTTAGTTGGTATTTCCGAGGCGGTAGCTGAACTATCTGGAAAAATTGAATTCATAAACCTCACACCCGGTCTCTTGATTCGAGTATCGATTCCCAGTTGAACCGCCGAGTTCTAATCGTTGATGATCATCCGATAGTTCGCGCTGGGTTGGAGCAAGCACTGGTTAAGGCCAATTTCACAATCTGTGCCGTTGCCGCCAGCAAGAACGAAGCAATAGCGCAGATTGCACGAACAAACCCAAACCTAATTTTGCTGGACCTAAATCTTCCTGATGGCAGTGGGTTCGAAGTGGCTAACTGGGCTAGAGGGATTTCCGATGAAATTGGAATTGTAATTCTTACCCTTAACGACGCACCTGAATTATTGCTTACCGCTCTTTCGGCCCAAGTAAGTGGCTTTGTATTAAAAAGTGCGCCAATATCAGAAGTCATCGCAACATTAGAACGCGCTCTGATTACGCCGCTGAGTTTTACCGCATCTGGTTTACAAAAAGCGCTCAAAGCAAAAGAGCGGTTACCGAGTTTGAGTTCGAGAGAATTAGAGGTTCTAACAATTTTGGCCACGGGTAAAAGCACCAAAGAAATAGCTCGTCAACTTTATTTGGGTGAGCCAACTATCAAAACGCACTTAGCAAGTATCTATCGCAAACTTGAGGTCAGTAATCGAATCTCAGCAGTTGCAGTTGCCCGTGATAATTCTTGGTTAGGCGAGTAACGCCGCGTATCTAGTAGCCCAAATTTCCCAGCGCCAGTTTTCAATAATCCAAGCTCTTCCATTTGCACCCATGAGTGCGCAGAGTTCTGGATTATTTAGTAATTCAATACAGGCATCAGCAATCTCAGAAGGGTTCGTGCCATCAACAACTACGCCGGTTTCGCCAACTAGAACTGCATCGGGTGCTCCCCCAGATTTTCCGCCTACTACCGGTAACCCACACGCGCTAGCTTCGAGATAGACAATGCCTAATCCCTCTACTTCTAGCCCGAAGAAACGTGAACGCGAAGGCATTGCAAAGATATCTCCCAAGCAGATGTATTTAGGGAGTTCGGCGTAGTTAATCCGGCCAATAAATGTTACGCAATCACTAACTTTGAGTTTGAGAGCTAATTTTTCTAGATAATCCTGGTGCGGACCAACCCCAACTAAAACTAGATGCACATTAGGCACCGCGGATTTGATTGCAGGTAGCGCTGCAATTAACTTGTCCTGCCCCTTGCGATGAACTAACCGACCAACGCTGATAATTACCGACTTATCAGTTAGTCCTAGTTCGGCTCGCAACTTACTAGAATCAGTAGGAATGAAATGGTCAACATCAATGCCGGGTGCAATCTGCACCAACTTGCTTGCATCGGCTTTGCTTAGTGCCTTGCTGATCTCACCTCTGGTGTAATCGCCCAAATATGTAATCGCATCAATATTTTTACTCATATACCTAATCGCAAAAGTGAACGGTGGAACTTTGGCCCACCAAACTTCGTGGCCATGTGTAAGCGCCACAATCTTTTGTGCGCCCGCACGACGCATTGCTCGAGCCATAATTGCAAGTGGTGCGGCGGCACCAAATGTCACTTTCGATAAATTTCGATCGTTAATTATTTTTTGACAAGTTTTGACAACACGAGGAGTTGGCAGCAGGATTTTGCTGCGATCACGAATAACTTCAACGCCGTAATTGCGTAGCCATTCTGCATCGAAAGCTTGTGCGTTAGTTTGAGCGCTGGTGTAAACAATGACCGAACCTTTGGGCAAGCGTTCAATTAATCCGTGTACAAAAGTTTCAATCCCCCCAGCTCTGGGGCCAAAGTCATTAGTTATAAAAAGAGTCGTTGCAACCATCACTAGAACCGGCGAACGGCAACGAGCGGTTTGCGACCTAGCGCCGTAGAAGCGTTAGATACAACTTTCACACGTGAACCAGAACGTGGGGCGTGAACCATCTTGCCGCCACCTAAGTAAATTGCCACATGTGAAATAGGCCGCCCATAGAAGAGTAAATCGCCGGGCTTTGCCGACTTATACGAGACTGAGCGGCCATAACGCGATTGCGCCCTAGATGAATGTGGCAGTGATACTCCGGCCGACTGATAGGCACGCATGGTTAGGCCCGAGCAATCCCAGGTTACGGTGCCTGCAGAGCCAAAGACATATCGATCACCGATCTGCTTTAGCGCATACTTAATCGCTATTCCAGCGCGACCTGAAATCGCACCCGCACTGCTTGCATATGCTTTAGAAGAAGCTTGGTCGGCATCCTCTTCAGCTGCCTTCAGAGCAGCCAAACGAGCTCGGTCTTCCTTCTTTAATTTCGCTAATATTTTTTCGGCAGCCGCTAATTTAGATTTTGCTTGTGCCGACTTCTGAGCAAACCTTTTCTGCGCCGCTTGTACAAGTGCCAGCTTGTCATCAACCGTAAGCTTTGTTGCATTAAGGCGTTGTTCTGCCGCTTCGAATTTCCTTAATTGAGAACTCTTTGCTCGAGTGATTGACTCCAATGAACCTGCCGAACTTAAATAAAGTTCTGGGTTAGCCGAAAAAAGAAGTTCTAAGCCTTGGCTCAATCCCCCGGCTTTGTATTGTTCAATTGCAATTGTGCCTAATGATTTCTTAAGTGCATCCACTGTTGCGCCTTGCGCAGCAGCCTCTTGCTTAAGTCCATTTAGCGTTTTGGTTAAAGTCGCTAGTTGAACCTTTGCCGCCTGTGCGCCTTCGGCAGCGGCAGTTGCATCTTCTTCAAGTTGGCGAACTTGGGCTTGAATTTGAGCCAGGGTTGGAGCAGCTTGAGCAATGGGTGCGATTAATGCGCTAGCCATAGTTACAGCCACGCCAATTGCGAGCGCGCTTCGTAAACCTATGCGTGACATGGAGAAGAGGCTATCGGTGGGTACTTGCGCCACTCAACCTCAAACCGCGCCTAACTGCCTAAAAGCGCAATTTAGGCTCAGAATTCGCCCACAAATCGGCGAATTCACAGGAAAGTTTGGCTGATTAGGCGAGAAAACGAAGTGGCGGAACGATCCCTCGAGATGAGAGAAGTTGGAGAGCATCCGCAGTTTGGTTACTTAAATCCACCGAGTCTTCAGCTTTGTTGAGAAAGAATGAAACAACGCAATCTTTACAAGCCAAATCTCGCAGGGAACAAGAATCGCAGTCAATGATCATGTTCTAAAGAGTAAAGGCCGCCACTGACATTGATTTTGATAAACCACAAAAGATTTAAGGCCAGACACTCAAGAATCTACGCCCTAAACCGATGGCAACCCCCTACCTTTTCTCCGTGCCTGTTATCGCCTCATTAGTCGTTGGTTCCGATGGATCCACTAGCAAAGATGGCCGTTCGGCTGGAGTTTCTAGCGCCGCTGATCGCCGTGCTTTCTTAGCTCGCCGCCGAACTGCAGACGCGCTGCTAATTGGTGGCAATACCGCTCGTAATGAGCCGTATCAAAAGACGCCTGTACCAGTTGTGGTTGTTTCTAAATCAATGCTAAACCCGCTTTCAAATAATCGCTTAGCCCATTGGTGGAATTGCGAGCCAACCGAAGCGTTAGCACGAGCCCAACGCCTATTTGGCGAAACGATTGTGATCGAATCTGGCGTTTCGATAATCGAAGAGTTAATTGCAGCGAAGAAAATTGATCGCCTCGAGTTAAGCGTTACCTCAGTTACTGCTGGCGAAGATCAAGTTGACTTTAAAAAGTTACTGAGCAAATTTTCGAATGTAACTGAACGAGTTGAAGAAGATACAACTTTTTATACTGCAACAAATTAGTTTTAAAAAGCAGAAAGTATTGCGACTCCGGCAACAGCTAAGAAAACTCCCACATACTGAACTTTATGTAGTCGCTCGTGTAATAACTTAAAGGCGAGCAAAACTGTGAAAACTGGATAAAGCGAACCAAGCACCATAACCAAGGAAACCAGACCTTCTTGGGTAGCGAGCCCAAGTGTGAAGTTAGCTAGAAAGTCCGCAACTCCAATGAAAATTAATGAAGGTGCATCAGCAACACTAAATCCGCCGGTCGTGCGAAATCTAATTGCGATAGCGATCGTAAATAGCGCAGTAGTCGCGCGCATTGTCACCATAGTCATTAACGCACTTGAGTCAGAACCGATACCCATCAGAGTCAATGCAGTACCGAAACCAAAAGCTGCACCGAAAGCTAAAGCCACTGGCTTTAATGGAAAGCCTTGCGAAATCTCAGGGCCACTTGCACAGAAAGCGCCAGCAAGTGCGATGACCACACCAATCCAGCGACCACGAGAAAGTTGTTCACCGCCAATTAACGCGAACATAACTGGCACAACAGCACCGAGTGAACTAATCGGTGAAACAACACCCATGCGGCCAGAACTAAGGCCAACGTACAAACAGATTAATCCGATATATCCGAGTACTCCAGCAAATACACCTGGCCAGAAAAAGCCAGAGAAAAATCCGTCATTTCCAAAAGCAACCGCGCCACTTTCGCCGGTTGCAAAGATCAAGAAAATTCCAAAAGCTAAGCCAATCAATTGGGTAATACCAAGGACTGCAAAAGCTTTGTACTTCTTGCTCATTCGCCCCGCTTGAAAATCGGCGCTACCCCAAAGGGCGCTCGATAAGAGTGCTAGTGCGAAAGCCATTTGCGTAGGTTACCGCCCCGCCTCCCCTAAATTGCCTTCCGTCATCTTTACACTCAGGTAGTGGATGCTGCAGCCTTTGATCGTTTGATTGATCAACTTAGAACTGTAGATACCCGTTCAGAAATTATTCTGGAGGAAGTCCCTGCCCCTCAGAAACTAGCCAAATTTTCTTTTGCTTTTTCCGCCGATGTAAGCAATGGCTTAACTGGTGATGCCGAAGATGGTGTTGGCTCGGGCCGCTTTGTTTTGTTGCACGAACCAGGTGGCCAAGAAACTTGGGAATCTGACTTTCGCTGCGTGACTTTCATGAGTGCAGATGTTGAAGCCGATATGCATGAAGATCCGATGCTCGCTGAAGTCGGTTGGTCTTGGTTTTTAGATTCCCTCGCTGATGCCGGTTGTGAATACAGCGCACCAAGTGGAACAGTTACTCGCGTTACTAGCGCCTCATTCGGCAAACTAACTGGGCGCCGCAATGAAGCTGAGATTGAAATTCGTGCGTCTTGGTCACCAATTATTAAATCTGCCGATGAATTGTTTAACCACGTTACTGCTTGGTGCAATCTGCTTGCTACGGTGGCCGGTCTGCCACCAATTCCAGATGGGGTCTCGGTAATTTCCCCATCACGTAAACGACGCACAAGTTAATTTGTTTTGATGACCGACGATGAGGCAGTAACAGCCACGCCATTACTAGTACCGGCTGCCGGCACTCCCCCAGTAATTGCTGATGAAGAATCATTTAAAGCAGCGCTAGCGGAATTAGCAAAAGGTGCCGGGCCATTTGCCGTCGATGCAGAGCGAGCTTCTGGTTATAAATACAGTGCTCGTGCTTATCTCATTCAAATAAAGCGTAATGGTGGCGGTTTACATTTAATTGATCCGATTCCATTTGGCCCTGGTCATCAATTATTTGCCGAATTAAATGAACTACTAAATACCGATGAAGTAATTCTGCACGCTAGCACCCAAGATTTACCTTGTTTGCGCGAGCTAGGTATTAATCCAAAACTATTATTTGATACTGAATTAGGTGGACGTATTGCAGGTTTGCCTCGTGTGGGTCTCGGGCCATTACTTGAAGCGCACCTTGGCGTATTGCTCGCAAAAGAACATTCGGCAGTGGATTGGTCGGTTCGCCCACTGCCACTTGATTGGCTTAATTACGCAGCTCTAGATGTTGAACTACTAATTGAACTGCGAAACATAATTGCGCAGTTATTGCTCGATGCGAAGAAATTACCTTGGGCCGAAGCTGAGTTCGCTGCGATTCTGGCGGCACCCCCTAGTCCGCCACGGGTTGACCCATGGCGCCGCACTTCTGGAATGCACAAAATTAGAAAACGTAATCAGTTGGCAGTAATTCGCTCACTTTGGAATGTGCGAAATCAAATCGCTGAATCACTCGATGTTTCACCGGGTAAGTTATTAAATGACAGCGCAATCGTTGAACTTGCCATGAACCCACCAACTAATAAACGTGAGTTCGATAAAGTTCTTCGGCCAATTGGTTTGCGTGCCCGATGGAAAGAAAATTTAGATATCTGGTTAGCAGCAATTGCCTCAGCTGTGGCGTTGCCCGAAAACGATCATCCAGAAATGCGCGCGGCCGGTGATTCAATGCCACCAACTAAAATTTGGAAAGAACGTTTCCCGGAAAAATACGCACCCTTTACTCATGCTCGTGCTGCAGTGGAACTTCGGGCCGCAGAGTTAAATATTCCAGTTGAGAATTTAATTTCACCTGAGGTAATTAGAAAATTGGTTTGGAAAGCATCAACCGATGTCAGTAAAGATGCCCTCGAACTTGGCGCTCGCCCTTGGCAGGTGGCCGAAATAGCCGATTTAGTCAGCGCTGCCCTGCTCGAACGAGAGCCACTAGCGGTGCCTGAAGCGCCAGAGGCGGCCGTTGAGCCAGAGTGATACGAATTACGCAACATTAGAGTTGCGTAATTAAATTGACGCTAGTACGTTAATCCCATGTTGAGTACATTCATAATTGCCCTGCGCGAAGGTCTAGAAGCTGCCCTAATCGTAGGAATTCTCGTTGCCTACCTCGTAAAGACGGGCCGTAAAGCCCTTCTCGCCCCGTTATGGGCGGGTGTAGCAGTCGCTGTAGTCGTAAGCCTGGCTACTGGGGCATTCCTGACAATTACCTCAACCGAGTTAAGCCCCCGCGGTGAAGAATTCTTCGCCGGCACCACCTCATTCCTAGCAGTTGGCTTCGTTACCTGGATGGTTTTCTGGATGAAGCGCACTGCTCGTCATCTAAAGGGTCACCTAGAAGGTCAGATGAGCACCGCTGTTCTAGCGGGCCCGTTAGCACTAGCTGCGGCTGCTTTCTTTGCCGTGGTTCGCGAAGGGCTAGAAACTTCACTCTTCATTTATGCCAACTTTAAGACGGTTTCATCAACTCCATCAGCAACAGTCGGCCTCGTCTTAGGGCTCGGTGTAGCAATTACGCTCGGTTACTTGATTTATCGCAGTTCGATCAAGATAAATCTATCTAAGTTCTTTAACTACACCGGAATTGCCTTGATCGTGGTTGCAGCAGGCGTCCTGAGCTACGGCATTCACGAATACCAAGAACTTGGTTGGTTGCCTGGCGTTGACTTCTTCCTCTGGGATGTGACCTCAGTTATCGCCAAGGAATCACTACTCGGTGGCATCCTTGCGGGCACAATCGGCTTTGATACGACAATGTCGTTACTGCAGTTTGTTTTCTGGGGAGCGTACTTAGCGATCGTGCTAGCGCTCTACTTGAAGCCAGCGACAAGCAAGCCAACGCCTGCTAAATCTGCCGCTGCTTAATTAGTAGCGCAGTTAACTAGCGGCTTAGTTGCTGCTTAACCTTACCGACCAGTAACCTTTGGTAACACTTACCGAAGGGCTCCTGCAATGTCGCGCTCAGTTGTCATAGTTGATGCAGTTCGAACTCCATTTGGAAAAGCGGGCAGTTTATATGCCGGCACCCGCGCCGACGATTTAATCGTTCGCGCTATTCGTGGCCTACTCGAGCGCAATCCAAAAGTTGATCCAAAGACAATTGATGATGTGGCAATCGCTGCTGCAACCCAAAGTGGTGATCAAGGTATGAACATTGGTCGCAGTGCGGCACTGCTATCTGGTCTGCCAAATAGCGTTCCCGGATATTCAATCGATCGTTGGTGCGCAGGTGCGCTAACTGCCGTTACAACTGTTGCGGGTTCAATTGCAATGGGTGCCTACGATGTTGCAATCGCTGGCGGTGTTGAACATATGGGTAATCACCCAATGGGCGAAGGTGTTGATCCAAACCCGCGTTATCTAGCCGAGAAAATTGTTTCCACCGATGCTCTTGCGATGGGAAATACAGCGGAGAATTTGCATGACCGCTTCCCTACCATCACCAAAGAACGCGCTGATCGCTATGCGCTGAATTCGCAAGTAAAAACTGCTGCAGCTTATGAAGCTGGCATCATTCAAAAAGATTTGATTCCAACTGCAACTCGTAACCCAGAACTTGGTTGGAGCGTTGCAACTGTTGATGAACCGCCACGCCCTGGCACAACAATGGAAGCACTTGCTGCGTTGAAAACTCCATTTCGGCCAGGTGGTCGCGTAACACCCGGAAACGCCGCTGGCTTAAATGATGGCGCAACTGCTGCCCTAGTTATGGCTGAAGATAAAGCGATCGAACTTGGCTTAACGATTAAAGCGCGCATGGTTACTTTCGCATTCGCAGGTGTCGAACCAGAGATTATGGGCTACGGACCAGTGCCTTCCACAATTAAGGCGCTGGCAAAAGCTGGCTTGAAGATTGAAGATATTGGTTTGTTCGAAGTTAACGAAGCTTTTGCAGTTCAAGTACTTAGCTTCCTTGAGTACTTTGGAATCGCAGATGATGATCCTCGCGTTAATCCAGTTGGTGGCGCTATTGCAGTTGGCCACCCACTTGCTTCCTCTGGCGTTCGTTTAATTCTTAACTTGGCGCGCGGCTTTGAAGCCCACCCAGAGGTGCGTTATGGCATCACAACAATGTGTATTGGTTTAGGTATGGGCGGCACCATTATCTGGGAAAACCCAAACTTCAAGGGAGGCAAATAAAAATGGCTACTGAAATCATCATGCCGGAAGGCGCTCCCGAAGAAGTAATCACAAACGCTCTTGTTCGCGAAGTTGATTTGGCCCCTTTTGGCGCCACCGGCAAATTGGCGCTAATCACTTTAGATAACGGACAAGATCACAATCGTCCTAATACTTTTGGTCCTAAATCACTTATGGCCCTAGATGCCGCGATTACTGATGCCGCTGCGCGCGATGTGGTCGCAGTAGCAATTACTGGTAAACCGTTTATCTTTGCAGCTGGCGCCGATCTCTCTGCGCTTTCGTTTCTCACCGAACGCGAACAATCTGTTGCGATTGGAAAGTTAGGCCACGATGTATTCCGTCGCTTAGGAGAACTTGGAAAACCTTCCTTTGCGTTCATTAATGGTTTAGCACTCGGCGGCGGCTTAGAAGTTGGTTTGCATTGCAATTACCGCACTTTGGCTTCAACTGCTTTAACTGGTCTACCTGAAGTTTTC
>CAJAFH010000254.1 GCA_903939005.1 uncultured Actinomycetes bacterium
CAGCTGCCGCTTTAGCTTTGGCAGCTGCAAGAATCTTTGCAGCTGCGGCTTTCGCTTCTGCTGCTTTCTTGGCTTTTAGATCTGCTGCGGCCTTATCTGCAGCGGCCTTTGCATCTGCCTCTTGCTTACTCTTTAGGTCAGCAGCAGCCTTATCTGCCGCAACTTTTGCCTCAGCTTCTTGTTTAGCTTTTAGGTCGGCTGCAGCCTTTGCTTCTGCCTCTTGTTTTGCCTTAAGTTCCGCAGCTGCTTTCTCTTCCGCTTCTTGCTTAGCCTTTAGATCAGCAGCCTCTTTTGCATCTGCCTCTTGCTTCGCTTTTAGCTCTGCCGCTGCCTTCGCCTCTGCTTCTTGCTTAGCTTTCAAATCTTCCGCGGCCTTATCTGCCGCTGCTTTTGCTTCGGCAGCTTCTGCATCTTGTTTATCCTTTAGATCAGCAGCCGCTTTTGCATCTGCCTCTTCCTTAGCTTTCAAATCTGCTGCAGCCTTATCTGCCGCTGCTTTAAGAGCAGCATCAGCAGCTGCTTGATCGATTGCAGTAGCTGTATTCGAAGGTACGGGCGCCGGTGCGGTGCTTGCCGATCCACTGCTGGCGGCGAGGTTTGCGGTGATTTCGATATTCATAGGTTCATTTGCAGAACCAGAGATTCGATAAGTGAGATCATCAACTTTTGTAACTAGCCCAACCTTATTTTCTTTAAAGGATATAACTGGGTTAAGGAATCTGATTGTTATGGATACCGAACCAAAATTAGTTTGATCACCTGTCGTAGAAGATGAATCTAGATTTGCTTTATACCTGAAAACTATGGTGCCGCCTGTAATGCTGGCACTTATCTCGCCTGAATCAGTTAAAACATCTTTAAGCGGGCATTTAAGAATGTAGTTTGATGCATCTTCAGTAATCGGAGCATCTTTGCAAAAACCGATTTGGGCTTCTGGATTAGTACTTGCTTCGCTCTTTACATCAGCCAAACTATTAAGTCCCACCCCGGCGGCCAATGATTTATTGAGTGTGTAGATTATTTCGCCATTGATTCGGGCGGCAGAGCTCACACTTAGTTCACCCCTGACCTCAACGCAGGAGGACAATAGGAGCGCCAGCGAGATGATTACCGCTCCGAGGCTAACTTTTCTTAAAATCACAAGATTAGAGTATTCGTTTTGAATCAGGATTTTGAGTCTAGAATGCGGACATGACCTTTACTTTCTATTCAACATCTTGGTGTGGCCCATGCAAGCGCCTTAAGGGACAACTGGCAGAGCTTGAGATCAGCTTTACTGAGGTCGATATTGAACAATCGCCCGAGTCAGCAGCCCTGGTGGAATCGATTAACAATGGCAACCAGATGGTGCCGACTCTGGTTTTCTCAGAAGGAACTTCGCTGACAAATCCATCTGCGATGGCGGTTAAAGAAAAGCTAGGCACGCTTTAAATTAACGTGTTCTACGCACCACCACCATTACTAAGCCGATAACAACTAGCAAAAAGCCAACCGGCAAGGTTAAGAACATCAACCAGATATATCCCCCGGTGCCGTTGCCCTCATCCCACATCGAGCCACCTTGAAAGAGTGAGGTGATAAAGGCCAGCAGGATTGGTGAGATCGCAAAGATCAAACCTGCTCTAATGAACGGGAAGCGCTTCATAGATAAAGTTTAAGGTGCTCTGGTGAGATTAGATCAGGCCTCGCTGGGGACTTTTAAGTATTAGCAAAATATAAATTTAGGTGCAGCTCTGGACGAGAATCGAACTCGCACCTAGCGGTTGGTAAAACCTCTAACGCTGCCATTACGCCACCAGAGCTGCGTGCGAATAATGGGCTCTAATCAATTCTGACATTCCTGAGACAGGAAAATGTGTGGATAAAAAAAGAAGCCCCCGATAACGAGGGCTTCTTTGTCCAGAGCTCCAAGATCTTGTAATTTGTTTTTATGAGTTACCAGCTCCATCACAAAGTCTGACCGTATTAAAGCACTTTTATTGGTTACGCAGAGTAATTTCAGAACCAGGAAGATTTTAGTTCTACTTCGCACATTTCGATACGTGAGGAAGCCCGCTGGCTGATACTCTTTTGCGAGTCAGAGCATTGCAAATATTGAGCTACAGGAATTTGACCCCGTCAGAAATGGCGGGGTCTTTTTTGTTTATCAATGATGATTCTAAAGAATTTATTGCTGTGACATGACGCTAAGGGCCACCACAATATTAGAAATTAATTCTAACTCAACTTAATAACTAGCTATCTGGACAAAAGAAAGAAGCCCCCGATAACGAGGGCTTCTTCATAAAGAGGTTGTGAAAAGGAGTTAGTTGTTCTTCACATATTCAGATGCGTGAGGAAAACCATTAGCTGCTAGCTTTTCAGCCATATCTTCCTTAACAGCCTTTACGACCTTATGTGTTCCGTCGCAATTCTTTTCTTCATCTCTGGTGTGACCACATTGGCAAGCGCCCATAACATCTTCCTTTTCTAAGTAAGTTAAGCGGAATCTTAACGGGTGTTAGCCAACTTTTTCGATCTTAACTGTTTCATAATCGCCGGTGCCGACGAATGTAATCTTGATGCCTTCAATCAAGAATGAATCACCAAGAACAGCTACGTAGTTCGCCAGATCCTTTCCATCACCGACAAATTTATTGAATCTATTTGATGGCCCTCCGGCCACTTTTTGCCAAACAGCCCAAGCCCATTCGTCATTTTCAGAAGAACTGCTATCAGCCCTACCTGGCGGGGCTACAGCTTTGTCTAAGTCAACTAGATACGCCATAACTGAATAGAAACCTGGCGGGAATTCGCGGTCGCCAAACTTTAGAGAACTCCATTTATCGACTCCGTGTGATTCAACAACTATTATTTTGGTAGGTGAAAGCTTGATCATCGCAATCTTTGTCTGGCTGTCTTCACGTTCGACTGGCGACAATGAAATTGTAACTGGTTTTAGTGTCGCGGCGTCATCGCAATAGATTTGTTCCGCAGGCAACCAATCAAATAAGAACTGCTCATACGGATTGATTGCGTAACTGATACCAGACTGATTAGTCATCATTCCCAGAGGCCAACCGTTTCCTGGCGCGTGACCAATAATGTTGAAGTCATGCAGCGTCTCGTGAATGTAATATGACCACTTGAGCGTTTCCATGCCTTCTAAATTGCGTCCCCAGCTGAAGAAATTAAGGTGAGTTTCACCCTCTTTGATTTTGAACAAATGGCTTCTAACAATTAGATCGCCCATTGAATAAGTGCCATCAGGATAAAATAGATAAATTGTCGAAAATTTTCGTAAATCTACCTCTTTAGTTATCTCGTCAATAAAAGCCTGAGCTTGAATACCTTGACGCATATTCGAATCATCGCCGTTTGCATTAATAGTTTTAGAGTCTGTTGGATAGAACGAGCTACTTTTTTCCATTCTGAACCAGCGATTTATTGTTGTGACTTTAAATTTTGATTGGCCGTTACTAAAATAGTCATACCAATCAGTTAACCATTTTTTGTCATATTCAAGCTGAGTAAGTACGCCATCGCCACCAGGAATATCTGAGAAATCAACTGGGACAATCAAGACTTCATTCACGCCTTTGACATACATTTCTGGCAATCTATATTTGCCAGGCTCGGCCAATGGAAAGCCGACAACGCCTGCACCAGCATTTCTACCTGTTCTGTCTGCTTTTGAGTCACTATTTTTTAGTTTGCAAACATCAATCGAGACAGGGCTTTTGGCATTTGTAAACAATTTCTTTACAGTATTGACCTTTATCCATTGGAGTTTATTACCATTTATCCAGCGGCATTCTAATTTTCCGCCAGCAATGTCAAAGGTGTCACCTGATTGACGACAGCTTTCGTTCTCCATTGGAGTTTTTTCGTAGTTGTTAGATTGCGATGTCGATAATTTTACTAGAGGGAAGTAACTCCATAAGAGATTTTTCAGAGCTTGTTCAGTGTTATTTGCATGGCCCGCCCACATGCACCTGACATAACCAGTGCTACCAGTTATTTTCATTCCTATTTTTGGACATTGAGTTCGTGGCTCAGGAAGCACCACCTGGGTTGCACTTGGCGTTGCCGACGCACTTGGCGTTGCTGACGGTGTTGGTGAAGCACTAGGTGTTGGTGAAGCACTAGGTGTTGGAGTTACAACAACTTTTTCAACTACCTTAACGCCCTTGCTCCAAACCAACTTCTTACCTGATTTAATACAGGTAAATTTGTAGCCGTTGGAAATCGTCGTAGCTTTGACCTTAGTGCAGGAGCCACCAGCTTTAACAGCAGCTGATGCTGTTACTACATCTAAGCTTGCGACTAGAGCAATGATTGATAGCCAGAGCACGGATCTCTTCATGGTGAAAGTGTAAATGGGTAGCTCTAGGTTGGGAATAGAAAACGCTCAATTTGCCACCGTTGCGACTGACTATCGGTTAAAACTTTTGGTCCAATGCAATAGAAATGTGACGGCTAGGACTCGAAATCTCCGCCTCGACCGGTGATCTTCTTCTTGCTCTTTGCTGGTCGCTCATAGGCAACCAGCAAAGCTGCAATGATCATGACAAAGACGCCAATAACGAGAAACTTTTCCATGTAGTTACCCGAGAACTGCCCAGACAACGAGAGCGAAGACGCCAATACCTAGACCAACCATTGCAATAGCTGATAGTGATAACAGGCCGCGAGAATCAGCAATCTTCTTAGATAACTCTGATGGCTTTTCTATTCTCTTCAGATCGACAAGTAGAATTTCAGCTTCACGAATAGTTGCATACTGCGAAATTATGGCAAGAATTCCGGTCGCTGCTGCTACACCGATAGTTAGGTACTTAGCGGCATCTGTTGCATTTTCAAATTTTCCATAGGCTGCAAGTACGAAAACGCCTACCAACATCAGAGTTGGAGCGATTTGAGCATTAATAACCTGTGAGCGCTTTGTGTTCCAGAGCTCTAATAAGCTTTTTTCGTCCATGGTCTCTCCCCCGTTCGAGTTGCCTTTGCAACTAGGAGAAGCGTAAGTCTGAACTTTGAACTTCGCGCGTTCAAAATAGAAACAGCAGGCAAATTGAGCGTGGATTCTGCCTAAATCATATGGGGTTAGTGGGGCGGCTTTTTACTTGCCGCTACGAATACTGCGCCAAGCCGCTGTTGACCAGAGAGCCCAGATGACAAGCAGTGGCTGAAAGAGCAATCTAATTGCGCGGGCGCGATCACTATCTAATCCGAAGGCATCGATGCCGTTGACGTATTGCGAGATGTTGCCAGGAAATATTGCGATGAAGAAGAGCGCGGTAGCAATGCCAACTTCCTTTCGATACTGCAATGAAGCAAGTGATAAACCAAGAAGTATTTCAACTACACCAGATGCCAGGACTACAAAGTCGGCAGATAGTGGCACCCAATTAGGAACTTGGGCTTGGAACTCAAGGCGACTAGTTGTTAAGTGAGTGATGCCGGCATACATCAGGGCAGCACCGAGTAGGACTTGGGTTGCTTTGCGGATCAGTTCCATGGCCAGCTTTCAATTGGATGACTCTAAGTAACTGTATTATCACTTTAGTTTACTTTGTGAAATACAAATGGCCCCTCGCGACTAACCGTGGGGCCATTTGGTGTGCGTATCCCTGGCGGGATTTGAACCCGCGACATCCTCTCTAGTCAAGAAAGTGCTCTATCCGCTGAGCTACAGGGATACGCAGGCGAAACTTAAGTCTTTGTGGTTTGGTTGTCTTTACATCGAAAAAATCTGTGGGAACCGAAAAGGTGTTAATATTTTATTCTCTAGTCAGGGAGTGGGCTCTTAATTGAGTTACAGACAAAAACCCCGTTGTTAATAGCAGCGGGGTTTTTGCTTTGTGAAATACAAATGGCCCCTCGCGACTAACCGTGGGGCCATTTGGTGTGCGTAGCCCTGGCGGGAATCGAACCCGCTACCTCCAACTCAGTCACGGTGGCGCTCTATCCAGTGAGCTACAGAGCTACGCAGGCGAAACATAGGGAATAAATAGGATGCAATTTTGAATTGAAGAATTCCTGTGGATAGGTTAAAACTGATAAAGTTGCCTAACTTAGTCATGGTGGCGTTCACGAAATGTGAGCTTCGAAAGCCCCGTTGTTAATAGCAGCGGGGTTTTTGC
>CAJAFH010000255.1 GCA_903939005.1 uncultured Actinomycetes bacterium
AGTGTAGATTAATGTTGAAGCTTCAACTACATTTAAAACCACTCTAAATGCGCAAGGGAAACCATGACCAAACCGATTGATCAGCCGCTAGCTACTGAAAAGCAACTATCCAGCGGAATCGATAGTTCTCACATCGATAACTCATTTCGTCCGCAAGATGACCTCTATCGATATTTCAATGGCACTTGGCTAAAAAACCATCAGATCCCGCAAGATCGCTCATCCGATGGAATCACTTACCAACTTTATTTAGAGGCTGAAGCTCAGGTCCGCGACATTATTGAGACCGCCAAAGGAGATGGTGATGCCCAGAAGATTCGCGATTTGTATGACTGCTTTTTAGATACCGAGGCAATTGCCAAGGCTGGCATTACTCCCCTGCTGGAAGATCTCGCTGCGATTGATGCAATCCAAACTCGCGATCAATTTATTCGGGTGATGGCAGATTTAGAAATGCGCGGATTAGGTGGCGCATTTGGGTTAGGTATTTATGGCGATGCCATGAACTCAGAAATGAATATTGTTTATTTGGGACAAGGTGGATTATCACTTCCCGATGAGGCTTACTATCGCGAAGAACAATATGAAGAAATTCGCCAGGCTTTCAAAATCCATGTGGCCAAGATGTTTGCACTTGCCAAAATAGATGGTGGCGCTGAGTTAGCCGATGCGATTTATAACCTCGAAGCCCAGATTGCATCACATCACTTTGATCAAGTTAAAGATCGCGATGTTGAGCTCACCTACAACAAAATGACCTTCGAAGAACTATGCGCCCTGGCCCCACATTTTGATTGGGCCACTTGGCTTGAGCACAGCCAGATTCCAAAGCCCGCTTTTAATGAGCTAGTTGTTCAGCAGCCGCCATTTTTTGCTGGGCTATCTGCGATCCTAGAAAATTTTGATCCCGCACCTTGGCGGGCGTTGCTTAAGTGGCAGTTAATTTCAGGTGCTGCTGCCTATCTGCCAGAGGAATTTGTAAACCAGAACTTTGATTTCTATGCCAAAACTTTATCGGGCACCCCAGAAATTCGAGTTCGTTGGAAGCGCGCAATTTCCTTTGTCGAAGGCGCACTTGGCGAGGCCATTGGCTCCATTTATGTTCAGCGCCATTTTCCAGAAGCGGCCAAAGTTGCAATGCTGGATCTTGTCGCAAATTTAATTGAGGCCTACCGCATCAGCATCAATGAGCTTTCCTGGATGAGCCCAGAAACCAAAGCAAAGGCTTTGGCTAAGTTAGCTAAGTTCACACCAAAGATCGGCTACCCCGATAAGTGGCGCGATTATTCGGCGTTAACAATTAGCCGCGATGGCCTCTTTGAAAATATTGGCCGAATCACCAAATTTGCCCGCGATATAGAACTTGCCAAGATTGGAAAACCGGTTGATAAAACTGAATGGTTGATGACCCCGCAGACCGTTAACGCTTATTACCATCCGATTCAGAACGAGATCGTTTTTCCAGCAGCGATCTTGCAGCCACCCTTCTTTGACCTAGCCGCTGATATCGCAGCCAATTACGGTGGCATTGGGGCAGTTATCGGACATGAGATCGGCCATGGCTTTGATGATCAAGGTTCTAAATTCGATGGCGATGGCAACATGATCGATTGGTGGACAGAGAACGATCGCACTGAATTTGAAAAACGCGCCAATATGTTGATTAAACAATTTGATGCGCTCTTTCCGGAAGAGACCCCAGATATCCATGTAAACGGGGCGCTAACGGTCGGAGAAAACATTGGTGACCTTGGTGGGTTAGCAATTGGATTTAAAGCCTATAAATTGGCTCTAAAGGGCGCTCAGGCGCCGGTGATTGATGGTTTGACGGGCGAACAACGTTTCTTCTTATCTTGGGCTCAAGCCTGGCGCGGAAAAGTCCGTGCCGAAGAGTTACGTCGTCGTATTGCTACAGATCCGCATTCCCCATATGAGTTCCGATGCAACGCAATCATTGCCAATCTCACCGACTTTTATGCTGCTTTTGAAGTCACCGAAGGCGACAAATTATGGCTGGCTGAAAGCGAGCGAGTGAGCATCTGGTAATTAGCGCTGTTACCCTTTTGCCATAGAAATTAACCAAGCAAGGAGAAATTATGAATAAGAAGTCATTAGCTGCTCTGTCAGCTGCGGCTCTAGTTGTGGCATCGCTATCTCTAACAGCATGCG
>CAJAFH010000256.1 GCA_903939005.1 uncultured Actinomycetes bacterium
AGTAATTCCTTATCAACAGTTCCGCTAGCGGCTAATTTGCCATCAGCATCGTATGAGTATTTACCCTCTGAATGAGCATAAATAGCTGCATCTAATAAGCAATTAGCAGTTCCAATGTCATATGCCAGCGGAGTCAGGTTACTGCCAGCCACCGTGATATTTGAAATACCGCCTAGATTAAGAGCTCCTTCTGGCTGAGCAGAATTGCCTAGTAATAGTTGATCCACAATGCTTACAAGTGGCGCACCGTGGCCACCGGCTGCAACATCGCGAGAGCGAATGTTTGAAAGAACTTGCACGCCGGTTTCTTCGGCAATCCAAGTTGGCTCACCTAATTGCAGAGTGCCTTTGGCTTTGTGATCAGTATCAATCCAGTGAAAAAGGGTTTGGCCATGGCTAACAATTAGATCTGGTTCAAACTTAAACTTCTTCATAGCGCTCTGAGCTGCTGCACTAAATGCTTGGCCAATCTTGGTATCTAGAATGCATACTCGTTCCATATCTACTTTACGAGGTGGCATTGAATCAGCGATCATCTCATGTAATGAATCGGTGTATTTAACTGATTCAAATCCGATAACTCGAACTTCGACTAAGTCTCCGCTCTGCACGAATTCACAACAGGCGACATCGATACCATCGTAAGAAGTACCCGAAATCATGCCGATAACTTTCATATTAAA
Source organism: uncultured Actinomycetes bacterium (assembly GCA_903939005.1). Taxonomy (GTDB): domain Bacteria; phylum Actinomycetota; class Actinomycetes; order Nanopelagicales; family Nanopelagicaceae; genus Planktophila. Next base: position 684 of record CAJAFH010000256.1, read on the forward strand.
CCTCCGAACAAGCTACTAGGTGACCATTAGAAATATCGCGAAGCGTTGGCGCAATTATTGAACAACTTGGTACCGCTAGAACGCAACGTGAATGGAAAGAGCAGCCGCTCGGTAGATTAACCGGGTCTGGAACTTCGCCTTCAAGAGTACGTGCCAACATTGTTGGATCACCAATAATGCTGTGATCAGGCATCGCTGCAATCAACGCCTTGGTATATGGATGAACTGGGTTTTCGATGATTTCTTCCCAGGTGCCAAATTCGACAATCTTGCCTAAATACATGACGGCGATAACGTCGCTGATATATCTAATCATTGCTAAATCGTGGCTAATGAAAATATAGGTAAGTCCCAAGTTCTTGCGAAGATCAATCAGAAGATTCATGACCTCGGCTCGCACAGAAACATCGAGAGCCGATACTGGTTCATCTAAAACCAGCAATTTAGGCTCAGCCGAGAGGGCGCGAGCAATACAAACACGCTGTCGCTGGCCACCTGAAAGTTGGTGGGGGTAGCGATTTCGTAGATCAGGGTCTAGACCAACCATCACCAGTAGCTCAGTCACTCGATCTGTGATTTTATCTTTAGCAACTAAGCCGTGAACTTCTATCGCCTCAGCAATTGAATTCTCGATTTGCTGACGCGGGTTAAGGGAAGAATATGGATCTTGGAATACTAATTGCACTTGTGAGTGATGGGATTTCAAACGATCTTTAGCTTTATTATCAATTACTGCGCCATCCCAAGTAATTGAACCAGCTGATGGAACTTCTAGGCCAACGACTGCGCGAGCAAGTGTTGATTTGCCGCAACCACTTTCACCAACGATGCCTAAGGTTTGGCCAACTTCAACTTTAATCGAAACCCCATTTAGGGCATTGATAGTTGTGCCGGAGGCTCGATTTAAGTAACGCTTCTCAACATTAATAATATCTAGGGACATTACTTATCTCCCATCGGATGAAAACAAGCAACTGATTTTTCTAAAGAGCCCACTAACTTGGGCGCAGATGCAGTGCATTCGGAAGTTGCTTTAAAGCAGCGAGGCGCGAATGCGCAAGTGTTGCCAACAAGCCAAGGCTTTTGTGGAACTCCTGGAATAGAAGTTAAGCGCTTACGAGATTTGTCAGTACGCGATGGCAGAGAAGATAACAAACCATGCGTATATGGATGTTGTGGATTAGTAAAGATTTCTTGAACTGTTCCGGCTTCGACGATATTGCCGGCATACATAACAATTAGCCGATCAACTAAGTTAGCGACGACACCTAAATCGTGCGTAATCCAGAGCATAGACATGTCACGTTTGCGCCGTTGCTCAGAAACTAGCGCCAAGATCTGCTGCTGAATGGTTACATCAAGTGCAGTTGTTGGCTCATCTGCGATCAATAACTTAGGCGAGAGCAGCAAAGCCATCGCAATCATTACGCGCTGGCGCATACCGCCGGAAAACTCATGCGGATAGCTCTCCATGGCTCGTTCTACTTGTGGAATGCCCACTTCGCGCAGGGCTGCTTCAACTCGAGCGACTGAACCATTATCCAATTTTTCATGAGATTCAATCACTTCTAACAGTTGACGACCTAGCTTCATCACCGGATTTAGCGCAGTCATCGGATCTTGATAAACCATTGAGATATCTGAACCGCGCAGATTGCGCATAGTCTCTGGATCAGCTTTTGTTAAGTCAGTACCGTTGAAAACTATTGAACCACCAGCGACCGCAACTCCACGAGGCAATAAACCTAGAATTGAAAGCGCAGTAAGAGTTTTTCCAGAACCACTCTCGCCCACGACGCCAACTGCTTCACCTGGCATAATTTCAAAAGAGACACTGTTAACCAAAGTGCGAGGGTCTTGCACGGTTGATATTCCGAGGCCGCTTACCGATAGAAGTGGTTTAATCATGAACTTCTCCGTGCTGGATCAAGTGCATCGCGTAAGCCATCGCCTACCAAGTTAAGTCCAACTACTACGATGGTAATAAATGCAGATGGGAAGAAAAGTGCCCACCAAGCAAAGGCGGCAATAGATTGCGCTTCAGACACCATTAGTCCAAGGGATGCGTTAGGTGGTTGAGTACCGAGCCCTAAGAAACTTAAACCTGATTCAGTCAAGATTGCCCAGGAAAGTGAGAGTGCAACCTGTACCACGATTGGAGCTGTCACATTGGGCAAGATATGTTTACGCAGAATTCGAAGCGAAGAGAAACCCAATATTCGAGTGACTTTTACGTAATCCATCTCTTTCACAGTTAAAACTGGCCCACGTGCAACGCGGATGAAGATTGGCGTGTACACAACTGCGATTGCCAGCGAAGTTTGATACCAAGAATTTCCCAGAGTACTTACAATCGCTAAGGCGAGAAGAATTGCTGGAAAAGCGAAGATAACGTCGCTCAAGCGCACAACTAGCTGATCAAACCAGCGTCCTAAATAACCGCTCAGAATTCCAAGCGTTACGCCGATAGTAGCTGCAATCGAAACGGCTGAAACTGACACAGTTAGCGATCTACGCATACCATCGAGTGATCGCGAAAATATATCGCGGCCGAACTCATCAGTTCCAAACCAGAAAGTTGTACTCGGGCCTTGCATTGCAAACTCTACATTTTGCTCAAGTGGGTCATGTGGCAGCCAGCCAAAAACGGCACAAATAGAAACAATCACCATAAAGATCAATAGAAGTGCACCGACAATTCCGCTGGTGCTTTGCATGTAATAGTAGAAGCCACCTTTAGGCTTTAATGGATCTCGTTTCATTTTTTGATCCTTGGATCAACTTTACGATAAATTAAATCTGTAATCACATTAATTGCTATGAATAAAATGGCAAATACCATGACGCTACTTTGCACAGTTGCATATTCGCGTCTAGTGATCGCATATAGAACCTGTCGTCCCATGCCCGGTAACGAGAAAATGTTTTCGACAATTACAGCGCCACCCAATAAATAGCCAAATTGAATACCGGTCATCGTCACGATCGGAATCAAGGAGTTTCGTAAAATATGACGAGTTTGTACTTTGCGTGGACTAACACCCTTACCGATTGCGGTACGAACAAAATCTTTATCGACTGTTTCAAGTAAGGCAGATCTAGTAGTTCGCATAACTGGCGCAGCTACTGCAATACCAAGGACTAGGCCTGGGAACATCATTTGTTGCAAATTCATCCAGGGATCTTCCCAAAGACGCACGAATTCGTAGCCGTTTGGAAAATAATGAAACTTATTGGCCATGATAGTTACGATCGTTGTACTCAAAACGAAACCAGGTACTGCAAGTGCCATTAGACCAAATAACTGACCAGCAAAGTCACGGATACTGCCTGGCTTGCGGGCGCTAAATGTTCCAACTGCAATACCCATTACTACGCCCAAAATTGTGCCAATTAAGGCCAATTCGATCGTTACTGGCAAGGCTTTAGCGGTCAGCGAAGCGATTGAAATACCGGTGGAATATGAATATCCCATATTGCCGGTCAAGAAACTCTGCATCCAAGACAAATACTGCATTGGCAAAGACTTATCAATGCCGTAATAAATTTTTAGTTGAGCTATCTGCTCTGGCGTCAATACGCCAGTTTCAATTCCAAAGGCACCCACAATTGAGTCGCCGGGAATAACACGAAGAACTAAGAAAACAAATATCGAGATACCGAAAAGCGTAGTGAAGATACTTCCGATACGTAAAACCGGGGTCGAGAGCAGAATTCGGGAAGTTCTCTCACCGAAAGACAATTAGTGCTCCTTATTAATTATTTGAAACTTTAAGAAAAGGAGGCGGGTAATTACTACCCGCCTCCTTACCTACTTAACTTAACTTAACTTGGTTTTACTTTAGATCAACTACGCGAAGCTCAATCAAGGATCCAGTAGCTAGCGGAATAAAGCCAGTTACATTCTTAGCTGCTGCACGATACTCATAAGGTGCAAATAGCCAAATCCAGACTGCATTGTTCTCGAGTTCTTGTGAGACCTGC